>JBKHJR010000090.1:0-6467 GCA_046537975.1 Desulfurivibrionaceae bacterium | reverse complement strand
GAGCTGGCACCGCTTGCCATGGAAAGGGCTGTGCAGCTTCTTGGTGAAGTGGCCGGGGTGGATATCGTCCCCGGCGGGATTGATATCTATCAGCCTACCGGTACCGGTGAACCTCTGGAATTAAGGATCAGCAAGACCCGGGAAGTACTGGGTCTTGATTTCAGCGCTGACGGGCTCAAATCTCTGCTGTCTTCCATAGAGATTGAGAGTGAAGATAAAGATGAAGATACCCTGCGGGTTACGCCTCCCAGCTTCCGAATCGATCTGGAGCGGGAAGTTGATCTGATTGAGGAGATAGCCCGGCTTAAAGGTTACAACCGTTTCCCTCAGACCCTGCCTGTTGTTCCCATGAGCAGGGCCTTGCCGGACGGAGCCCGCAATTTCCGCAGGGAAGTGGCCGCACTTGCTGCCGGTCTGGGTTTTGACGAGGCGATCAACTACAGTTTTATTTCTCCCCGGCATTTTGACATGCTCCATCTGCCGGAGGATTCTTTATTGAGGAAGACCATCTCTCTACAGAATCCTCTTACTGATGATCAGAGCATAATGAGGACTACCCTGCTGCCCGGTCTTCTGGAGAATATCCGCCATAACATAAACCATCAGACCCCCGATATCAGGCTCTTTGAAATCGGCAAGGTTTTTATCCCCCAACCTGACCGGGAACTGCCCCTGGAGACAACCCGGCTCACCCTGCTGTGCAGCGGGGCCAGATATCCGGAGGCCCCTTCTTTTTATTTTTCAGGCCAGGCAGTGGATTTCTTCGATATCAAGGGGGTAGGGGAAGAGCTTGTCAGAGAGTTGAGGCGGACCAGGATAAATTTCGAAGTGGCGGCAGATCAAGCTCCTGCCTACTGCCAGCCCTTCCTTTATATGCAGCTTACCGAGTCGGGCAGAAAAGTAGGTGAATTGGGCGGGATTCATCCTGATGTTCTAAATCGTTTCTCCATTAAGCAGGATGTCTTTTATCTTGATGTGGATCTTGATCTTCTATACCGGATTGAGCCCCAGGCCCGTCTTTTTCAGCCTCTGAGCCGTTATCCTGCAGTAAAACGGGATCTGGCTGTCCTTGTACCTGTCCGTACCGGTGCCGGAGATATTATACAGGAGCTGCTTGACAATAAAGATGAATTAATTGAAGATGCTGAATTGTTTGATGTTTATGAAGGCAAGCCAATCCAGGCAGGATATAAAAGTGTGGCTATATCAATGACCTACCGTTCTGCTGATCATACCTTGAGTGACAAGGAAGTAAATAATGTGCACCAGCAAATAACTGAACGCATTTTAGAACGTTTTGAGGGGCGCTTACGTGAAGAATAACAGTGATAAGGGTAAAAAGAATTTTACCAGAAAGGATCTGGCAGATGACCTTAGTGACAGACTCGGTTTTTCCCATAATGTATCGCGGGAGATTATCGATGAGGTGCTGGGCTGCTTGAAGGACACCCTGTCTCAGGGGGAGCAGATCAAGCTGGTTGGCTTCGGGACCTTTAATGTTCATCACAAGGCACCCCGTCCGGGGCGCAACCCCAAGACCGGCGAGTCAGTGGAAATCGCAGAAAGAGGCACCGTCACCTTTAAAGCCAGCAAGAGGTTGAGGGGAATAGTCAATTCATCCTGATGTCAAGTGATACCGGATAAACAGTACTTCAAAATCAGCGAGGTATGTGAAATAACGGGTCTTAAACAGCATGTTCTCCGCTACTGGGAAAATGAATTCAAACGCTTTATAAAACCCCGCCGGGCCAGATCAAAACAGAGGCTGTACCGGAAGGCCGATATAGAAAATATCCTCAGGATTAACAAGCTGCTCAAGGAGGACGGCCTTACCATAGCCGGGGCCAAAAAGGTTCTGGAGGAGGGGCGGACCGCCCCGAAAGCGCAGAATGAGAAAGCTCGGAATGAGGGGGAGATGATAAAAAAGGTAAAGAGCGATCTCCACCAGCTGAAAAGATTCCTGGAAGAGGGTGATTAAGCTTGCCGCAAAAGTAAATGCCGCTTGACAGGAGCGGCTGCAGCTGCTAAGTAGATAGTTCGAAAGCCGGAGGCAGTATTTACCCGGCTGTCAGTTGACAGTAGCAAAAAAACGGGACGTAGCGCAGACTGGTAGCGCACCTGAATGGGGTTCAGGGGGTCGGAGGTTCAAATCCTCTCGTCCCGACCAAGCAGACAAGGGGTTTGAAGGCCGCACACAAGGCTTTCAAACCCCTTTTTTTATGTCTTTACTTTCTCCTTATTTTTTCTTATTTTCCCTTTTATTAGCTCATTTACACCAAAAATTACACCAAATTTTACACCAAAAATAATACCGGAAAACTATAGTTTCGAGATGGCAAGTGTAACTTCGAGAAAAGGGAAATACGGGACGGTCTATCGGGCGCAAGTCCATGTCAAAGGGCGGAGGGAAACCGCCACATTTGACAAAAAATCCGAGGCGTGGAGCTGGGCGGAAGAGACTGAAAGACTGCTACGTGCAGGGGAGCCGCTGCCGGACGAAGTATCCGAAGACGACATGGACTTCCTGGAAGCCCTGAAGAAGTATGTAATATCCGTGGGCCACAACAAGAAGGCTAACACCAGGAGATTGGATTGGGAAATCCAGAGCAGGTTGGCCAGACATTTTCAGGGACGGACACTGAAAGGGGTAAAACCCGCCGATATTACGTCCTACCGGGATTGCCGACTGGAATCGGTCGGCCCTAGTTCTGTAAGACAGGACATGAGTTTTTTGTTGATGTAGAAGTTCAGACTTAATCTGACAGTTACCAGTTTTGACCAAGTGTCTGTCAGATCAAGTCTGAACTTTATAATTTGCTGAGATCTTTTGCTGTTCCGACAAGCAATTTTTAAAGCCCATTCTCGCAGCAAAAGATCTCAGCTACCTCGGGTGCCATCAATTAATGTTTTGGGAAATCCGGATAGACCCCTTTTTTGTACTGCGATCTATTTGCTAACATACTTAGGAGGAAAACTTCAAATTTAGAAGATTTAGAGCACCAAGGAGATATACCTTTGAAAACAGACAAATAAGGTTCTGTCGCTAACTCAAGCTATTATGAACCTAATTTTTCAAAATCATCTGGATATCGTTTTCTTCATCTATGGAGGAGCCTTTTTCTTCATGGGGCTGGCCATTTTGGTTCAATCCCACACGGAAAGCGATTTGGATCTCCCTTCGGTTATTCCTTGGCTAGGTGTATTCGGTGTACTGCACGGGTTCAACGAATGGCTGGACATGTGGGGCATAATCAAGGAGTTGCCAATATCCATTCAAACAGTCGGCCCCTTTTTGCTGCTCATCTCTTACATCCCCCTGTTCGAATTCGGTCGACGTTTGCTGCGCTTGTATATCCAGAAAACAGGGAGGCGGCCCTGGCCAAATATTTTCCTCGGTCTTTGGATCTATCCAGTGCTTGGAACGGTTGTATTTTTCGGGGCCCTGCTCAGCCAAGACTATTTGAGCGGTCTTGCCATCTGGTCCAGGTACTGTTTCGGCTTTCCCGGAGCATTTCTCACCGGGACAGTCTTTTATTGGTCCAGGCATGTATACCTGGATACGATCGGCGGGCTGGGAAGCAACCTTCCCTTTTATGCTGCCGCCGCTTCGTTCTTGCTCTATTCACTGCTTGGAGGGTTATGTGTTCCTGAGGCCGGGTTCCTGCCGGCCTCCGTCCTCAACTACAATTCCTTTTTGGATACTTTTCAGCTTCCTGTACAGGTGTTTCGGGCCTTATGCGCCGTGGTCGCCCTTGTAAGCACAGGCTATATTCTGCGTTTATTCAGGATGGAAACATACTTGAAACTGAAACAGGAAAGAGGGGAAATTATCCAACTAAACGCAGAGCTGGACCAGCGGGTGCGTGAGCGTACTTCCCAGCTGGAGGCTGCGAAAAAAGAGCTGGAAGAAGAAGTGGCCGAGCACAGTCAGGCCCAACAGAGGCTGCAAGCAGCACACGACAAGCTGGATACCCTCGTGGAGTTAAATGCCGAAGGGATTATGGTGCTGGACCGGCAGGGAGTCATCCTCTTCCTCAATCCTTCGGCCGCGGACATGCTCGGCCGTAGCAAGGACGAGCTGCTCGGCGAGCAATTCGAATATCCCTTGTCTACGGACGAGAATACGGAGATCGAGTTGCTTGGGGCAAACGGGGAAGCCCGAGTGGCGGAGCTGTCTACGTGCGAGACCCAATGGGACGGGCAAACCGTCTTTCTGGTGGGATTTCGTGATATTACAGAGCGCAAGGAGGCAGAGGAAAAGCTCCAGCGACAGAGTTTCCAAGACTCCCTGACCTATCTTTTCAACCGCAACTTTTTCGAGACGGAAATGGAACGTCTTTCCAACGCCCGCTACATGCCTCTGGGCATTGTCGTCTGCGATCTGGACGGGCTGAAGTTCATCAACGATACCCTGGGTCACCAAGCCGGGGATGAGCTGCTCAAGCACACAGCCGATATCCTGCGGAATACTTTCCGTTCCAGCGACATCATCGCCCGCGTCGGAGGCGACGAATTCGCTGTGTTGGTTCCCAATGCGGATCGGAGCATTCTGGAAAGGATGGTCAGGCGCCTGCGAGATTCCGTGGAGGAATACAACAATCAGGAAGCTGGAATCCCTCTCTCCCTCTCCATAGGTTTCTCCCTGAGCAGTGAGGGTGCGGCGGATATGCAGGAACTGTTCCGCGAGGCGGACAATCGCATGTACCGGGAAAAGACGCAGCGTAAGGACAGCGGCCGTAGCGCCGCTATCAAGGCCCTGACCCACGCCCTGAACGCCAGGGACTTCATCACCGAGGGACACAGCAAGCGGCTGCAGGATCTGGTGCTTTCCCTGGCCCGCTCTGCAGGCATGGTTGAGGACGAGTTCAACGATCTGCGATTGCTCGCCCAGTTCCACGATCTGGGCAAGGTAGGCATTCCGGACCGTATCCTGTTCAAGCCCGGTCCATTGACGGAAGAGGAATGGCAGGAGATGCGGCAACATAGCGAGATCGGGAGGCGCATCGCCCAGTCCGTGCCCGATTTGGAGCCGATAGCGGACTGGATCCTCAAGCACCACGAGCGATGGGACGGACAAGGCTATCCCCTGGGGCTGCATGGCGAGGAGATCCCCTTGCCCTGTCGGATAATCGCCATTGCCGACTCTTACGACACCATGACCAACGACAGGCCTTATAGACAGGCCATGTCCAGCGAGGAGGCGATCGCGGAATTACGTCGTTTCGCGGGCATCCAGTTCGATCCGGATCTGGTGGAGCAGTTCATACAGAGTTTGCAAGAGCTTGATTCGGAATGATTGATACATACGGCTATGTCCCATCAGTAGTCCAGCTCTCGAGCAGAAAACAATACCAACTCCAAGTTATAATTCTTTTGTACGGGATATCGCTCATTCCAAGCATGACTCGGCAATTGTTCGCGCGATTATCGCCATGGGCCACTCGCTGGGACTTCAGGTCGTCGCCGAAGGGGTCGAGACCGAAGAGCAGAGGGCCTATCTGGAAAAATATCAGTGTGATGCCTATCAGGGCTATCTCTTCGCTCGGCCGATGCCGGTGGAAGAATTCGAAGAATGGTTGGACACTAACTAATCAGTTCGACAGGAATTACGTTCAACTTTTCCCTGTTTTTACAAACCACCTATCCCAGTGTTATATTAAAAGTATACTTAGTACTTTTGCCAGGCTCTGGGGCTTATTGCTATTATAAAGGACAGAGCCTCCAGCTAAAATAGGTTTTAAAGGCTACAAAAAAATTTAAAGGCAAAAAATGGCTGATTCTAAAACCCCCAAAGATGATATTCTTGAATACGCCGAGAGTTTCATCAACGCCGTGCGTGAGCCCTTGGTCGTTCTGGATCAAGACTTCAGGGTGATTTCAGCCAGTCGTTCCTTTTATGATGTTTTCCAGCTAAAGCCTGAAGAGACCGTTGGCCGGCTTATCTATGACCTGGGCAACCAACAGTGGGACATTCCGGAACTGCGCCAACTGCTTGAAAACATCCTTCCCCAAAAAACAACCCTTGATGACTACGAGGTAGAACACGAATTTGCCGACATCGGTAGGCGCACCATGCTTTTCAATGCCCGGGAAATTCAAAAAGGTTCTGGAAAACAGCGGCTTATCCTCCTTGCCATAGAAGACATCACCGCACGCCAACGAGCGGAAGACCAGCTGTCAGAGTCTGAAGAACGCTACAGGCGACTTTTTGAGACCGCCAATGACGGAATACTGCTTCTGGAAAAAGGTGGAGGCAAGATAACCCATGCGAATCCCGCTATCGAGAAAATGCTGGGTTATAGTCCGGATGAGCTCATCGGAAAAGGGTTGGTATATATCGGTTTTCCCAAGGATATCGGGACCATTCAGGAAATATCCCAGACACTGGAAAAAGACGGCATTCTTCATTACGAAGATGCCCCGGTGCAGGCAAAGTCCGGACAAGTCATTGATACCGATGTTTATAT
>JBKHJR010000040.1:0-25022 GCA_046537975.1 Desulfurivibrionaceae bacterium | reverse complement strand
GCTTAGAGCCTCATTTTCTAAGCAGAAATCAGCGCTGTAAGATGCGACCGGCTCTATAACTCTTCAAGAACATAACGCCGGCTGTTGAGCCGCGAGCCCGCCTCGTTGAAAACATTCATATTTTTAATAGAGCGGGCGCAGTCGGCTCGAACGCCCTTGATAGGCGGAGCGTGAGCGGAGCCTTCAGGGGGCGTTCGAGTGAAACTCAACAGCCGGCGATAAGCTGACCGGGTGCGCAGCGAAGCGGACCTCACGGTCAGCTTATCGGGCTGCTCAGGGGCGGCGCGCGGTTTTTGCGCCGTCCACTGCAGCAGCAAGGTTAGCTGCTCTATCTTTATTTGTAACTACCAATACTTATACTGTCGACGTTCCCAATGAAAGGAAGTCCTAAATCTTCTGAAGGTTCTTTGTTGAACCAAAAGCAAATGGTTAACCATTCTATCGATACCGCCCAAGTGTAGTTCACCGGTTTCTTGAGGAAGTTATCAAAATCTCCATCAAGGTTGTGAATCTGAATCATCGGTGAAGTCAAATCCTGAGGCATGCTTTCATATATTGCGAATGATACCTTTAACTTTGTATTATCGTTTTTTCCTAAAAGGAATTCTGAGAGTTCCAATGGTGGCTTCTGCCCATGCTCTTGAAGCTGGCAACCAAATGCTTTGATAAAAAATGAATATAAGTTTGAAGTAAATTTGTTAATATCAGTCTGTGTGACAGCCTTAAAACCGATTCTATATTTCTGTTTAAGTTCCGGGGCATGATTTAGAATATATTCCATAAATTCATCATATGCTCTGTCCCACGGTTGAGAACGAGTTGAGTTACAATGTTTGCAGAGGCTTTTTTGATATTTGATATGAATCGAATCTTCACTTTGGATTATTTTTTTAGTTTGATTTTGATCAGTCCTCTTTAGCCTCTTACCTTTCGGATAAGGGCCACGACCAAAAAGGCGACGTATATCAGATTGTTTTATTACGTGTTCCCGAGTATCAACGGGATCGTTACAAATCCAACATTTCATCATATTCGCCTCAGCTAACGCCGGCTGTTGAGCCGCGAGCCCGCACACGTTGAAAACATTCATATTTTTAATAGAGCGGGGGCGCAGTCGGCTCGAACGCCCCTGATAGGCGGAGCGTGAGCGGAGCCTTCAGGGGCGTTCGAGTAGAACTCAACAGCCGGCGATAAGCTGACCGGGTGCACAGCGAAACGGAACTCACGGTCAGCTTATCAGTGTTGATAAGTGAAAAATTTCCATGATATTGGCCCTAATAGATGCCCTGTTTTTCCACTTATTGCGATATTGTTCCCTTAAAAATGGAAATTGTTTTCCATATATGATATTACCTCTTCACTTTTCCCCTTATTGCGCTATTATCACGGGTGATATGGAAAACAAACCTAAATTCCGTCCAAATCCGCAGCTTAAATTAATGGATCAGGTCCGCGAGGTTCTGCGCTATCACCATTACGCCTATCGCGCCGAGCAGACCTATTGCCAATGGATCCTCCGCTATATCCATTTTTTTGACTGCGGGACACATCCCCGTGACCTGGGTACTTATGATGTGGAGAGATTCCTGTCTGATCTCTGGCGGTAAAGCATAAAGTCTCTGCCTCTACCCAGCGTCAGGCCCTTAATGCCCTGGTTTTTCTATATCGTGAGGTGCTTGACAAACCTCTTGACGGTCAAATTGAAGCTGTCCGCTCCAGAAAGAAGTCCAATCTTCCCACCGTGCTCGGCCATGCCGACGTCAAGACCACTGAGCGCTACACCCATGTGATGGACAAGGATATCTCCCGTATCCGCAGTCCGCTTGACAGTCTGGGGAAATAATTATAAAAGTGCCTGAATTTAACTAACTTAAGTCACTTTTAACTGTCAAGCTTAATTTAAGAATTCCTTATAACAGGGTAAGAAGAAAAGATATATCAGAATAACAGGTTATTAGCCTATGGGTCCTAACACTCTCTGGGGCTGGCTCGCGACCGGTCTCGGGCTCGGGTACGTGCCCCTGATTCCCGGTACGGCCGGTGCCATAGCGGGGGTAGTTCCCGCTGTAGTGATGGGTCGGCAGCGCTGGGGAAAGCGGCTGATTACAACCGTCGTCCTTGTCGTCTTGGCTGTGCCGGTGTGTGAGTACGGCTCGCAAATTTACGGAGGAGACGACGACCCCCGTATTGTCGCCGACGAATTGCTGACTATGCCGGTTGCCACCGTGGCGCTGCCGGTGAGCCGTCACCCGGCGCTGCTGGCGGGAGTTTTTTTCACCAGCCGCGTACTCGACAACCTTAAACCTCCCCCGGCCCGCGCCGCCCAGCGGCTGCACGGCGGTATCGGCATTGTGCTCGACGACGTAGCGGCAAACATCTGGACCCTGGCCCTTGGGCTCATCTGGTGGCGGTATTTTGGTAAGCCTGACCGGGGAAGACAGAAGCAATAGGCAACATGCAGGGAGTCAAAGGATAAAGTTATACCTGAAACCTTTGGCTAAGATTTACCCTGCTGCTTCAATCTCTTCAGCTCCGCCTCAATCTTCTCCCTGGTAACCGGTTTTATCAAATAACCGTCAGCCTGGCGCCGAATTGACTCATATACCGCGTCCTGGTTAACCAGGACGGTGATCATGACTATTTTGGCCCGCTGCCGGCCGGTTAATCCCGCCTCTTTTTCGAGGGTCCTGATGGCGGTGAGCACTTCCCGGCCGTCCATATTGGGCATAATAATATCCAGGAAGACAAAATCGTAGTTCTCATTTTCTCCTATGGCCTTCTGAACAAGATCAACCGCTTCCAGACCACTGGCTGTCTCATCGACCCGGCCATACCTGTTCAGGAAATTGGAAATGATTTTCCGGGAAACTATGTTGTCGTCAGTAATGAGTATTTTCACAGAAGTCTTTTTACCTCGTTATCATCCTGTTTCTTGATGCTGTTCATATCCTGGATAAAATCGGGCACAAGATGGCAAGAGGCGGCAGGATTAAAATATACCGTACTATGACCGATATAATATGTATAGAGCATACTCTTGTACCGTGTGTCAAGTCTGCTTTGATTTTTAGGAGCAGCTAAGAGAAAAATAATAGAAATAAGCAGAAATAAGAGTTAAATTCAACTTCAGAGTGCACCATTTGAGATAAACCAACCATTGGAATCCCGATGAACTCACAGTTGATACACCGCAGATTAACCTTTGCTCTCCAGGCAATTCTGTTTGTTGAGGTCGTGGTCGCTGTCTGGGAACAGCAATGGCCTACCGCCGTGATTACAATCGGAATCCTTCTGATTACACTTGCCCCCTTCTTTCTGGGCAAACTTTTCCAGGTTTTCAGTCCTCCCGAGTTTGTACTTTTAGCTATTGCCTTCGTATTTGCGTCGCTGTTCCTTGGTGAAGTACACGGCTACTACTCCCGTTTCTGGTGGTGGGACATAGCCCTTCACTCCGGCTCCGGATTTTTGCTCGGCATTATCGGCTTTCTCCTGGTGCACATATTAAACGAAACAGAAGACATCGGCTTACACATGAATCCGGGTTTTGTGGCCCTTTTTGCCTTTCTGTTTGCAGTCGGAATGGGGGTTTTCTGGGAGATCTTCGAATTCTGTATGGATACTTTCTTGGGCATGAACATGCAAAAGGAGATGCTCGGTGATCCTTCCGGTTTGACGGATACAATGCTGGATCTGATTGTAGATACTTTGGGCGCCCTGGTCATTGCGATTCTGGGGTACAGCTACATCAAGACTTCCGGAAACGAATCATTCCTCGAACGCTGGATTCACGAATTTATTGAGAAAAACCCACGGCTTTTTACCAGACACCGATAAAATTTTCGAAACGGACAGAAACAATGTCGCAAGCTCACGAGGCTGATTGGGCCTGCTGCCCGGACAAAACGTACGGATAATTATCGATCATAGGTGCCATGAGATATATTGCCATTACCATACTGATATTACTGATGACCACGGGCTTTGTTTCTGCCGATGTTGATCTGGTCAAGGTGGACAAATCGGAACGTAAAATGTATTTACTAAAAGGGGGAAAAGTCATCAGAGAGTATAATGTTGCTTTCGGGGCAAACCCGCAGGGCCACAAACGGCAACAGGGCGATGAGAAAACACCGGAAGGCACATACACTCTGGATTCCAGAAAAGAGGATTCATCTTTTTATCGGGCAATGCATATCAGTTACCCCAATGAAATAGATAAAAGAAATGCCAGAAAGAGAGGGGTTTCTCCCGGAGGTTGTATTATGGTTCACGGCCAGCAGAATGGCTTGGGACGGTTAACACCGATACTACAGGAGATTAACTGGACGGATGGATGTATCGCGCTCACCAACTCAGAAATGGACGAATTTATGGAATTCGTTGACGTCGGCACAAAAATTCGAATAGAGTGGTAAGCCTGTAGTTCACAACTCCGGGGAAACGCCCGAAATCAACAGAGAGGACAATTTTAACCGACTTGCCTGACTCCGGCAAACAACAAGATCAGAGGAGAAACCCTACAACATGATTGATATTACATGAAGTCCGGACAGTGGAGATCAGAAGCTCTGGTAGCGGCCGTGATTTTAGCTGGTTTCTTCGGAATCTGGCGCCTCTGGCTGCTGGATCCGGGCCTGGCAGAGGAAAACCGGCTGCTGGAATGGGGGCAGGTTATCTTTCTGGTATGCGCCGCAGTGGTCTGTCTTATCCGTATGGCAGCCGGAGCGGCGACAAAGAGATTTTTTCCTTTTGGATTTCTTTTTCTGTTTTTTATCAACTTTGTGCTGCGTGAAGTGGATGTTGAGGATTTTCCACTGCCGGACATAGTTGTTTTGCTGGGTAGCGGCACAGGACGCAACATCCTGCTCGCGGTGGCCTGGATTGCCTACCTGTTTCTGCTGATCCGCCGCCCTCTCCGGCTTCCCGCAACCGTACACAGATTCCTGACCAGCCGGGTCGGCACTTATTTTACAGCCGGCATTATCTGCTACCTGGCGGCCATGCCCTTTGACAAAAGCATGATCGACTTAAATCAAAGTGCACTCCTGTTCGGGGAAGAGACCCTGGAGCTGGCCGGTACCTTCCTGTTCTTTCTCGCGACCTTCTGGAAGGGAAAGAGCCAAGGTTAACCATCCTTTTCAAGCAGGGCAACTGTTTCCATATGATGGGTTTGGGGGAACATATCCACCGGTTGTATCCGGGAGAGGTTGTACCCGGTCCTGATCAATGCAGCCAGATCCCTGGCAAGGGTGGCGGGATCACAGGAAACATAGAGAATCCTGGCGGCCCCGAGTTTGGGGATATAAGAGATCACATCCGAACATCCCTGCCTGGGCGGATCAAGCAGAACAAGATCAAAGTACTCACCTGAAGCCGCCAGGTGGGCGGCCCCTACCCGGGCCGCGCTCTTCTCAAATCTGCAGTTTACCAGACCTGCGGAGGCCGCATTCCCTGTGGCGCTGCGGATCGCAGCCCTCTGCAGGTCCAGGCCCACTACCTCACCGGCATGCAGGGCCAGGGGAAGTGAAAAATTCCCCATGCCGCAGAAGAGGTCTAACACCCTGTCCTTGCCGGAAACCGCCGCCCATTCAAGCACGGTCTTGATCAGCTGTTCATTTGTCTCCTGATTCACCTGATAAAAACCTCCCGGTTCACAGCAGAGGGAGATCTCCCTGCCTGTCGCCTCTGCCGGGAGGGTCATGCGGATCTCCAAGCCGTTTTCCGTTGACGTTTCCTCTCTTTGGGGGGATACCAGGAAAACACCATATCCCTCCACCTCCATTACCAGACCTTTTACCGCTGCAATATCCTGCTGGACCGTTCTGGCCGAATCGTAGTCGGCAGGCCGGGGTTTCCTGGTAAAATGCAGATAAAGTATGACCCGGCCGTCTTCCGGGCTCAGGAAGAACTCCACTGCCCTGCAGTATTTAAAAAGATGCTTCATGGAAGCAAGGGACATAACCTGCTGCAGGACTGAATTGATTTCCGGACGGGCCAGAAGACAGGACTTGATCGGCTCCACTGTATGGGAGCGAAATTGAAAATACCCCGGACGGCCGTCGGCGTTAACCTGCAGACGAATGCGCTGCCTGTAGCCGAAGGCATTGGATGATGGCAGAGGCTCCGACCAGATCGCGGATAACGCACCTTCATCAGGGACGACGTCGAACCGCAGAAGTTGTTCCCGGAGTATTCCGGACTTGAATCTGAGCTGATCTTCCATGCCAAGATGCTGAAAGTCACAACCGCCGCACCTGCCGTAATACGGACAATCCGGCTCGACCCGCAGGGATGACGGCCGGATCACCTCGATCAGCCTGGCCTCAATGTAGTTCTTCCGGCGTCTAACAGGCCTTACGCGAACTTCTTCGCCCGGCAAAACCCGGGGCACCAGAACAACAATACCGTCCGGCAGGCGGCCGAGACCGTAGCCGCCGGAAACGATTTTTTCGATGGTAAGGAAGGGGTATGACTTTTCAGGCATCATGTTACCAGCGTGAAAAAAGGGTTATTTCATGGGCAAAGTGTTTCTGACTGCAGCATTATCGTCTTTAAATTATTGACATTAACTTTAAACCGGGATAAATAAAAGAATAAGCAGAAAATTAATTGCTTTAATTATAGTAAAGGAGACTGACTATGAAAAAAAGAGTTTTAGCTATACTGGCGGCCTGTGCTATGCTTCTTCCGAGCTCTGCTCTTGCCTATGGCGAGGGAAAGCCGTATATAAGCGCACATCTGGGCATTGCAGCCCCGGATGATGCGGAGACAACATTTGACGACGGTAGACAAGTAGATTTTAAATCCGACGATGGAACAGCTTTCACAGCTGCCCTGGGACAGAGATTCCGAAGTGATTACCGATTTGAAATCGAAGTATCAAGGCAGGAAAATGATCTGGACCAGGTAAGCGCCTACGGAACGGGAAACGTTGATGTAGATGGAGACGTTGAAAGTCTGGCTCTACTGGGAAATTTCTATTATGATTTTGTAAACAGCACTCCTTTCACCCCATTTCTAAGTGCCGGAATTGGATATGCCAAAGTAAAGATAAGCGACATTCCCTATCTTAACCTTAGAAGCGACGATGACTATGTATTGGCCTATCAATTCGGCGGGGGCCTGGGCTATGACATAACCGAGCAGGTCACTCTCGACCTTAAATACCGTTATTTCAGCACCTCGGATCCGGAATTTGACATTGCAGAAACAGAAGTCGTAAGCCATAACTATTACGCCGGGATAAGGCTTAACTTTTAATTTTCGACATTATTCTTACTTAGCAGTTCAGAAAAGAAGGCTATTCCATCCGGCGGTATTCTTTGAGTTCCGCAGTTAAGGTCCCGACCTTGATTTTGGCCCTGATGCGCACCGGTATCCGCCTCCGGTCGTCGGTTAACCAGACATCCGGATTACTGATTTTTTCATACATGTCCTCGGAGCTTAATTGAGGCTGGAGTTTTAAAGTATCCACTGCACCCAGTATGCTTTGCCGCTGCTCACTCTCTTTCACTCTGATCGAGATTTCATACCGCTTTTTATCAGTGAAGGTGGGGACGATTAGCTGATCGCCTGTTTTCAGCGGCAAGGCCCGCAAAATCAGTACAGATGAAAATTCATTGTGCACCATGCCGCTGATGGAATAGGTTTCTGGAGGCTTTTTATTTTTGGTATATTCAACCTCCAGATTCTTCTGATCATACTCGGTAATCCGGACACCCTGATCTCCCCTTCTGTCCCTGAGCTGGGTCATATAGGTCGGCAACCTCTCCCGGCCCCTGATAATAATTTCAAAATAATCCTCTATCGGATAAAAGAAAGCCATCAGACCCGTGGATTCGAGAGTAGCCTTGACCACATAACGATCCTCCCGCCCTGCAACGGGTTCGATTTCCAGGGACAACTCTCCTGCTTTGATTCTGCTTAACCAGTATACATCATACCTGAAGTACTCCTTCTTGCTGTAAGCGCTTCTCAGCAAGCTGCTGTCCGGCTCGGGAGTAGTGACCGCCCGGGCTGCCTGGGCAAGGAAAAAAGAAACAAGAAGCAAAAATCCCGTCCCGCCGCTTATAACTCTTTTAAATCTGCTTACTTTGGGGCATATTTTTAGTAGCATGGGCCTGATATTATATCATTATCCTCGACCGGCCGCTTAATGAGGTGGTAGAGTGATAATGAAAACCTCTTTAACAATTATTTTATTGCGGCAAGAAGGGGGTTGTCTACCATGGAAAGAAAAAATACAGCGGAGAGTTTCCTGATGATTGATAATATAAATAGTTTTTCCGGATAAACCACCCTTGAACAAACCTGATCAACACCCCTTTTACTCCCTGCCGGCGAAAAAAGTTCTGGAACTGTTACAGACCGATTCTGAACAGGGCCTGAGTACAAAACAGGCGGAGGAAAGGCTGAAAGAGACAGGCCCGAACAAATTCCGACGGGTCAAGTCAAGAAGCGGCTGGCGTATCCTGTTCGACCAGTTCAAGAGTATGGTCATAATCGTCCTGGTCATCGCCGGGGCGGTGGCCTTCACCTTCCAGCACTGGGCCGAAGGCGTTGCCATCCTTGCTGTTATCCTGATAAACGCAGGCATCGGTTTTGTGACTGAATGGAAGGCTGTTCGCTCCATGGAGGCCCTGCGGGCCATAGGAAAGGACACCATCAGAGTCCGCAGGGAGGGCCGGGAATTCAGCCTGGATGCCGAATCTCTGGTTCCCGGAGATATAGTAATTCTGGAAGGAGGCGATTTTGTCCCGGCAGACATCCGTCTGATCGAGTCCAACAGCCTCAGGGTCAACGAATCCGCCCTGACCGGAGAATCGGTCCCCGGATTCAAGGATACAGCGCCTGTATCCCCCGGGACTGCTCTGGCTGACCGGACATGTATGGTCTACCGGGGGACAACCCTGACCCAGGGGTCCGGTCAGGGTGTGGTTACAGCCACCGGGATGCAGTCCGAACTGGGACGCATATCCGAACTGGCTGCAACCGCAGGGAAAGAAGCCACTCCTCTCCAGAAACGACTTGATCAACTGGGACGCAGACTGGCCTGGATCACTATCAGCATTGCCGTGGTCATTGCGGCAGCAGGTCTCCTTGCCGGACAGGAACCTGCCAAGATGATCGAAACGGCAATTGCCCTCGGAGTGGCAGCCATACCGGAAGGCCTTCCCATAGTTGCCACCCTGGCTCTGGCCCGGGGCATGGTTATAATGGCTCAACGCAACGCTCTCATCAACCGGCTGCCTGCAGTGGAGACTCTGGGAGCCACACAGGTCATTTTTACCGACAAAACCGGTACCCTGACTGAAAACCAGATGACTCTGCGCAAGGTGCTCACTCCGGACGGCAACTTTGAGATCAATGAGGACAGTGGGACTGTGCAGGGAGATAATGGCTCCGACCACCCTCTGCTCCTCCGGATCATCGAGGTTGGTGTGCTGTGCAACAACGCCGCTCTCCAGGACAGGGACGGGGACCGCAGAGCGGAGGCCGAACAGGGCGACCCTACGGAAACCGCCCTGCTGCGGGCCGGATTGGTATTGGGCATGGAACGGGAAAGCCTTCTCAGAAACAGGCCCGAGGAAAGAGAAGTACCCTTTGATGCCGAAACCATGATGATGGCCACGTTTCATCAAAGCGGACAGGGACTGGAGACAATGGTCAAAGGGGCTCCTTCCCGGGTACTGGATTCCTGCAGGACCATTGCTGACCCTGAAGGCGAAGAGGATCGGATTCTGGATGAAGAGATGCGCGCCGAATGGGAAAAGCGGGCTCATGAACTGGCGGGACAGGGTCTGCGTGTGCTTGCCATGGCTGACAAAAACCCCGGCAATGTAGACGAGAATCCTTATGAAGATCTGCGCTTCTTGGGACTTGTGGGCCTGTTCGATCCTCCGCGCAAAGAGGTGATGCAGTCCATAGAAGAATGCCGGACAGCAGGGATAAGGGTGATTATAGTTACGGGTGATCAGCCCGCCACCGCAGCCGCTATCGCCAGTCAGACCGGCATTGTCCGGGATACCAACCCGGAGGTCATTACCGGCAGCGAGCTCATGGATCCGGACCGGATGTCCACCCGGGAAAGAAAACACCTATTGGAGACCAGTATCTTTGCCAGGGTCAGCCCGGAACAGAAACTCCACTTAATCAAGCTCATGCAGGAAGAGGGACAGACCGTGGCCATGACCGGTGACGGAGTAAATGATGCTCCGGCTCTGAAAAAGGCGGACATCGGGGTGGCCATGGGCCGGAAGGGCACTGACGCGGCCCGGCAGGTGGCGGATATGGTCCTCAGGGATGATGCCTTTTCTTCCATTGTAGCCGCAGTCCGGCAGGGCCGGATCATTTTCAGCAACATCCGTAAGTCGGCTATGTTCATGCTTTGCACAAATGTGGCTGAAGTACTGGTGGTAGCTGTGGTCGCAGCAACAGGAGGTCTGGTCCACCTGCCCCTCCCCCTTCTGCCTTTGCAGATCCTTTATCTTAACGTGATTACCGACGTTTTCCCGGCTGTAGCCCTGGGGATGGGACGGGGAGAACCCGACATGATGGAGCGTAAACCGAGACCGGCTCAAGAGCCGGTTCTGACCGGAAAGCACTGGTCCGCGATCGGTGGCTGGGCCGCACTTGTAGGAGCCAGCGTCCTGGCCGCCCTGATACTCGCTTTCCACTGGCTGGGTTTTGACCAGCGCCAGGCCGTGACCGTATCCTTTCTGACTCTGGCTTTTTCCAAGCTCTGGTTCGTGTTTAATCTACGCAATCCCGGCTCCCGGCTCTTGAATAACGATATCGTCACCAATCCCTACATCTGGGGATCGATCCTGCTCTGCGCCCTCCTTCTCCTGATCGCGGTCTATATGCCGGGCCTTTCCGGAGTCCTGAAGACCGCTGATCCCGGCTGGTCCGGCTGGCTCCTCCTGCTGGGAGCGAGCCTGATCCCATTTCTGGTAGGACAGGTTATAAGACTTGTTCAAGCCGGGACCGGAAAATAAAGATAAATCGATGCACGAACAAATCCTCGCCCAGGGGAAACGCTTTTCCCTCCACCGAAGCCGTACCCCGGCTTTTCCCGGATATGCTCCGAGATCACCCTTGCCTTTAACTCGTATTTAGGTTAATATTTTTCGTTACTGCCAAGAGGCAGTCGGATTTTATTTAATGATCTGTTTTTATTACATAAAAATCATGACCATATGATTTTTATCTTGATATAGCCAACAAAGGCGGCAAAGATTTTTTTCAATACTTTCAGATCGTTACAAAGAAAATCGTTATGTCGGTCATTACGGCTTAATATCAGGAAAAGTAACAGTAAGACGGCCGGAATCGTCAAATTATATCCCGGTCGGCGCTATTGACATCCAAAACAGCAGGCTGTTTGCCGATCGGTCGCCGGGTTAATGGGGCCGCACCGTTGCAATGGCCGCCAAACCCACAAGGAAAGGGAGAGAGGCACATATGGAAAAAGTTACCGAATTCATGCAAAAAGTCACTGAAAAAAACCCCGGCGAGACCGAGTTTCATCAAGCGGTTCTGGAGGTTGTTGAAACTTTGATGCCCTACATCGAGGACCACCCCAAGTACAGGGAAGCCAAAGTTCTCGAACGGCTGGTGGAGCCTGAGCGGGTTATTATGTTCCGGGTACCCTGGGTTGACGACAAGGGCGAGATCCAGATCAACCGCGGTTACCGAATTCAAATGAACAGCGCCATCGGCCCCTATAAAGGTGGTTTGCGTTTTCATCCCAGCGTAAATTTGAGTATTTTAAAATTCCTGGCCTTTGAACAGATTTTCAAGAACAGCTTGACCACTCTGCCCATGGGCGGCGGCAAGGGAGGCGCTGATTTCGATCCCAAAGGCAAGAGCGACAATGAAGTTATGCGCTTCTGCCAGAGCTTCATGACCGAACTCTG
The DNA here is from genome assembly GCA_046537975.1 of Desulfurivibrionaceae bacterium. Classification (GTDB taxonomy): domain Bacteria; phylum Desulfobacterota; class Desulfobulbia; order Desulfobulbales; family SURF-16; genus JAWLDV01. The sequence continues at coordinate 13,104 of JBKHJR010000040.1, read as the reverse complement.
CAAGCATATCGGGGCCGAAACCGACGTACCTGCCGGTGATATAGGGGTCGGAGCCCGGGAGATCGGCTTCCTGTTCGGCCAGTATCGCCGGATTTCCAACCAATTCACCGGGGTCCTTACCGGCAAGAGTCTCAACTGGGGCGGCAGCTTGATCCGGCCGGAAGCCACCGGCTACGGCGCAGTTTTTTTCGCCGAGGAGATGTTCAAGGTCCGGGGCGATTCTCTGGCAGGCAAGACCTGCATCGTTTCCGGCTCCGGGAACGTGGCCCAGTACACGGTGGAGAAGGTCAACGAATTGGGCGGCAAATGCGTGACACTGTCTGACTCAGCCGGTACTATCCACGACCCGGACGGGATCGACGAGGAGAAGCTGAACTACGTGATGGAGTTGAAAAACGTTAAAAGAGGGCGGATTTCCGAGTACGCTGAAAAGTACGACTGCAAGTATTATCCCGGTGAGAACCCCTGGGTAATCAAGGGCGATGTCGCTTTTCCCAGCGCCACCCAAAACGAAATAGACGCCAAGGATGCCGAAACCCTGGTGAAAAACGGCTGTGTCTGCATTTCCGAGGGAGCCAACATGCCCTCCACCAGCGAGGCGGTGCGGGTCTTCCTTAACAACAAAGTGATGTACGGTCCCGGCAAGGCTGCCAACGCCGGCGGTGTGGCCACCAGCGGCCTGGAGATGTCCCAGAACAGCCTCAAGCTCTTCTGGCCCCGGGAAGAGGTCGAGGAACGGCTGCGCCAGATTATGGAAGGTATTCACGAATCCTGCTACAAGTACGGCAGGGAAGATGGTTTCATCAACTACGTCAAAGGCGCCAACATTGCCGGTTTCGTCAAGGTAGCCGACGCCATGATTGAACAGGGTGTAGTTTAACAAGCTTGAAGGGCAAGGGACAAGGGACCGGACAGAACCCCCCGGATTTTATATTTTGTTCTCCTGACCCCTTGCCCCTTCGAACCTCGAATCCCAAACATGTCATATAACTACAGTCATCTCTCCACCGGCCTTAAGGGGTTGGACAAGGTCGTCAAAGGGCTGATGCCCGGTGACAACATCGTCTGGCAGGTCCACAGCCTTGATGATTATAGTTACTTTGTCCGGGCCTACGCCGGCTTTGCCGATCGCAAGAACCAGCGTCTGATTTATTTTCGTTTCGCGTCCCACCCGCCTCTGCTCGACAAAGAGGAATTTCCGGAAGTCGAAATCCATACTCCGGACCCGGACGCGGGTTTTGAACCTTTTATAAACCAGATCCATGACACCATCAAGCATAACGGCCGGGGTGGTTATTACGTTTTCGATTTCTTGAGCGATCTGGCCAATTCCTGGTACAGTGACCGGATGCTGGGCAATTTTTTCATGCTTACCTGCCCCTATCTGCTGGACATGGAGGCTTTGGCCTACTTCGCCCTGCTCCGCAACCATCACTCCTACAACGCCCTGACCCCGGTCCATAACACGGCCCAGGTGATCTTCGACGTCTACAAGAACCGGGACAATATTTATGTCCATCCCCTGAAGGTTCAGCAGCGCTACTCAACCACCATGTTCATGCTTCACGCATACCGCGACGGCGATTTCAAGCCGGTAACCAACAGCGCCCTCAATTCGGAGATTCTTTCCTTTACCCCCTTCAAAAGCACTGATCTTGCCTTTGAAAAGCGGGATCGCTGGCACCGCAATTTCCAGGAGGCTGCCCAAATCTTCCGCGAACTCGGAGAAAGGGATGAGGTGAAAGCTGATTCCTTGGACCGGCTGGAGATGGATTCAGCGGCAGCCCCACGGAAAGGGCCGCCGCCCAAAAGCGAGGAAGAGCTTGAACATCTGCGGCGCCTGCTGGCTATGATGGTCACCCGTAACGAGAGGATTCTCGACCTGGCCGTCCGCTATTTCCATATTGATGATCTGCTCGATATCGGCAAGCGGATGATAGGAACTGGTCTGATCGGCGGCAAGGCCACAGGTATGCTGCTTTCGCGCGCCATCCTCCGTGAGGAAATCCCGGAATTGCGCGACGTTATCGAGGTCCATGATTCCTTCTATGTCGGCTCTGATGTTTTTTATACCTACATGGTGATCAACGGCTGCTGGTGGATCCGACGCCAGCAGAAGGATACTGAAACCCTGCTGGGAGTGGCTGAATACGCCCGCCGGGTTATCCTTACCGGCCAGTTTCCCGACGATATCATCAGGAAATTGACTGACATGCTCGATTATTTCGGACAGTCGCCGATCATCGTCCGCTCCAGCAGTCTGCTGGAGGATAATTACGGCAACGCCTTCTCCGGCAAATACGAATCCGTGTTCTGCCCTAACCAGGGCTCCAGGGAACGGCGTCTCGCCAATCTTTTAACCGCCATCAAGCAGGTCTACGCCAGCACTCTGAGCGAAAGGGCCCTCCACTACCGGGAACAGATGGGGATTCTGGACAAAGACGAGCAGATGTCACTGTTGATCCAGCGGGTCAGCGGAGACCTTTACGGGCACTACTTCTTCCCGGCTCTCGGTGGGGTGGGTTATTCCTACAATCCTTACGTCTGGCATGAGACGATCCAACCGGAATCCGGAGTGGTCCGCATTGTTTACGGGATGGGCACCCGGGCGGTGGACCGTTCCGACGATGACTACACCAGGATTGCCGCCCTGAATGCTCCGGATAAGCGCCCGGAAACCGGGATAGATGAACTGCGCAAATTCTCCCAGAAACAGGTGGACGCCATTGACCTTGACTCCAATCGCCTGCTGCCGGTGGAGTTTTCCAAAATCTCCGGTTTCAGCCCCGAGCTCCAACTGCAGATGGTGGCCTCCAGGGACCAGCAAAGTGATTCCCGTTTCATCAGTTTTGACGGTCTGTTCAAGGAAACCCCCTTTATCGGGCATATGCATAAGATTTTGCGTACTCTGGAACAATCCTACCAGTACCCGGTGGATATAGAATTTACCCTGAATTTCACCGGCGAGGAGGGCTGCCGCAGCCTGGCCGCAGTCAAGGAGGCCCGCGGCGAGGAAGTTCCGTCCTGTGACCTGGCAAACTACCGTATCAACCTGGTCCAGTGCCGACCCTTCGAGGTTCGCAAGAGCCAAAAAGAGGCGGCTGTCCAATCCCCGGCGGCTGCAAACCGGATTTTACTGGCTGCGGAGCAGGGCACTGTGATCGGCCGCAAGCAGACGATTAATCCCGGCCGTGTGGTGCTGGTCTCTCCCCAAGGCTACGGCGCCCTCGCGGTGCCGGACAAACATCTGGCCGCCAGGGCCATCGGCAAGATCATGCGGGCTACCCCGAAAGAGACTCCTGTGATGCTGATCGGTCCCGGGCGCTGGGGTACCACTACTGTATCACTGGGTATTCCGGTAAAATTTTCCGAAATCTCCAAGGCCGCCTGCATCTGCGAGGTGGTGGCCATGCACGGAGGATTGGTCCCTGATGTCTCATTGGGAACCCATTTCTTTAACGATCTGGTGGAATTCGATATCACCTATCTGGCTTTTTTCCCGGACCGTGAGGGTTCAGTGTTGAACGAAGAATTCCTGGCCCGTTTCCCCAACCGTTATACCGAGCTGGTACCCGAGGCCGAGTACCGTAAACTGGAGGATATAATCACTGTGGCTGATTTCGCTCCAGGAGAAATAATGCTGGCCGCTGATATCGTCAACCAGAACTATTGTCTATTTCATACAGCAGCCAACGAAAACGGCCAATCTGAAAATACGCCATAAATATAATATTGCCGCTTTATTCAGGACAGTGCTTTCATATGAAGCCGATCCCGCCTTTTTCGCCTGTAATTAATCCCCTTGATTTTTATCTGCCATTGGTCAAGATTTATACAGGTAAAAGGATATTGAAAAAGTAAGCCCCGGAAAGATTACTGTTGTTTTGGCCTGTGGCTTGCCGAATGAGATGAGCTGAAAATATTTAACTAATTCCGTAATGGCGCGGAAAGAAACGTCCGCACCATCAACTTGTTATATGGAGGACTTTAATGACAACTAAAAAAGACATAACCAGGGAAAAAATAAAGGATCTGGTTGACAGGGAAAACGTCCACGTCATTCGTATGCAGTTTGTGGACATCAACGGAACCATGAAGAACGTGGCCATCCCCTTGAGCCAGCTGGATAAGGCCCTGGACGGGATGATGATGTTTGACGGCTCCTCCATTGACGGTTTCGCCCGTATCAATGAGTCTGATATGTATCTCAGGCCTGATTACAATACCTTTACCATTATGCCCTGGCGCAACTATAAAGGTACCAGAACAGCGCGTCTGATCTGTGATGTGGTCTTGCCGGACGGTACGCCGTTTGAAGGCTGCCCCAGGGGAGCCCTTAAACGATCCCTGGAAGAGGCCAGAAAGCTGGGCTATAAAATGAACGTGGGTACCGAGGCGGAATTCTTTCTATTCCAGAAAGATGAGAAAGGTCGGGCCACTACCCGAACCAATGATACTGCGGGCTATTTCACCCTTGATCCGGAAGATGAGGGCGCCGACTGCCGCCGGGAGATTATCGAGACCCTGGAATCCATGGGCTTTGAGGTGGAGGCCTCTCATCACGAGGGTGCCGAGGGCCAGCATGAAGTCAATTTCAAGTATGCCGATGCCCTGGAAAGTGCCGACAATACTGTAACCTTCAAATGGGTGGTAAAGGCTATTGCCAATAAGTATAATTTCCATGCCACCTTCATGCCCAAGCCTGTTTACGGGGTTAATGGTTCCGGGATGCACACCAACCAGTCTCTCTTTACTCTGGAGGGCAAAAACGCCTTTTATGATGAAAACGATAAAAGACAGCTCTCCAGAACTGCCTATCAATACATTGCCGGTGTTCTGAAAAACGCCAAGAGTTTTACAGCAGTGACCAATCCCACGGTAAACTCTTACAAACGGCTGGTTGCCGGCTATGAAGCCCCGGTTTATATAGCCTGGTCCGCTTCCAACCGCAGTGCCCTGGTGCGGATCCCGGCCTCCAGGGGAATGAGTACCAGGGTGGAAATCCGCAGTCCGGACCCGGCCTGCAATCCCTACCTGGCCATTGCCATGATGCTTAACGCCGGGCTGGACGGCATAAAGGGCCAGATGACCCCTCCGGGCTCCGTGGATGAGGATATTTTCGAAATGACTCCGGCAGAAAGAGAGGCGGCGGGCATTGAAAATCTGCCTTCCGATCTGTATGAAGCCATGGAAGCGTTCAAGGCCAATCCCATCTCCAGAGAGACTTGCGGGGAGCATATATTTGAGAAATACTGCACCAATAAAGACCTGGAATGGGATTCGTTCCGGACTGCGGTTACCTGCTGGGAGGTTAATCATTACCTGCATCTCTGATCGTTTCCGGTTCTTGCATACCTTAAGGTGTACAACCGGGCTGATCCGGGATCCGCGAAATACTTGCTTAAATTGCCTGGAGAGGCCTTGGGCCTTGGTAATGGCGATTTCCCGGATGGATATATCTGACAGAAACGCCAAACCAGTTTAACAAGTTGTTATGACTCCCCTTTCGACCTGTTATTTTCGGCAGATAGAGAAGATCCACGAACGGATCCGTGTCTGTACCGCCTGCCCCCTCCATCGCAGCCGCACTCGGGCCGTGCCCGGTGAAGGTAGCCCGGAGGCCCGGCTGATGCTGATCGGCGAGGCTCCCGGCGCCCGGGAAGATGAGCTGGGCAGGCCGTTCTGCGGGCGATCCGGTTACTTTCTGAATGAACTTTTCGCTGAAATGGGCTGGGTGCGCAAGGAGGTTTATATAACCAGCATAGTCAAGTGCCGGCCTCCGAAGAACCGCAACCCGCGTGATGAGGAAATGGAGACCTGCGGAAAATTATGGCTTGGAGAACAGATCAAGCTGGTCAATCCGGAAATCGTAATTCTGCTGGGAAAAATTCCTGTCAGGTGGGTTCTCCAAGATAATAAAACCTTGCGCAAATTACATGGACAGGTCCGGGAGCTGGAAGACAGAATCTTCGTTCCTACTTATCATCCCGCGGCAGCCATGCGCTTTCCGGAACCGAAAAAAGGGATATACCAAGACTTCCGCCTGGTAAAACAAATGCTTCTCAAAAAGGCTAAAAATTCTCAATTATGAACAGACAGCGGGGTACTTTCCACTCAACTGCCGGTCAATTCCGCAATTAGTCACTCTCCCTTCGAAAGATTTTCAAGGATTTGCTTCCGCAACCCTGTCAGGGAGGTCTTCCACAAAAGCCCGGATTTCATCGCGGATCCGCCGGTAATGGTCAAGGGCCTCTTCCTCGGTTACCGCCTGTTCAGCCAATCCGGGCGGATCGTCAAACCCGGCGTGGATGGCCGTGGTCGAGCCGAGGAAAAGGGGACAGACCTCATGGGCCCGATCACAGACTGTTATCACATAGTCCAGGTCAACATCAGGCAGCTCATTCACGGTCTTGGAATACTGACCGGAGATATCCACCCCGGCTTCAGCCATGACCTGCACTGCCCGGGGATTTAGGCCCTGGGCCGTGGTTCCGGCGGAATAAACTTCAAAACGGTCCGGATGAAGATGGCGGGTCCAGCCTTCTGCCATCTGGCTGCGGCAGGAGTTGCCGGTACAGAGAAAAAGAATATTGAGTTGCCCTGCCACTTAAACTACCTCCAACAGGTATTTCAGGGTAAAGTAACCGCCGATACCTATAAAGACCACGGCGGTCAGGCGCCGCAGATAGCCTTCCAGGACCGTTATTCCCTTGACAAACCGGGAGGCCAGGCGGCTGCCGTGGCCCAGGACCAGGGCAAAGCCGATCACCGGCAGAGCTGTTCCCACCCCGTAAGAAAAAGGAAGTACCAGCCCGGACTGATATTTAAGAGCCAGGGGAATAACACTGCCGAAAAAAAGGGCGGCTGAGATGGGGCAAAAGGTCAGGGCAAAAAGAAATCCCAGGAGTATTGCTCCGATTCCCCCCCTGCTGCCCAGACGTTCGGTCAGGTTCCTGCTGAGCCGCATTCCGGGCAGGTTTAGATGTACAACATCCAGGATAAAAAGGCCGGCAATAATAAGGACCGGCCCCAGGATCCGGTTCATCTGCTCCTGGAGAAACATGGAGACCCCGGGAATGGAGAACAGGCCGCTGACAATAATCAGGGTAAGAAAAATATAAGCCAGTATCCGCCCCAAGGCATAGGCTGTTCCGGCCAGGATGGTCCCGTACCTGGACTTGATCTCCTTGCCTATATAGGTGGTTGCCGCAATATTGGTTGCCAGGGGACAGGGCGATATGGAGGTCAGAATACCGAACCAGAGGGCGGAGATCACCGGCAGGGCGAAAAGATCCATCAGTTTTTCTCCATAAAGGCCTTGATTTCCGACTGGACGTATTCGGTAAACTTCTCCTTGTTGCGCAGGAGCTGCCAGACCTGGTCCAGATTCTTCCAGCGCACCGGCTCGCCATCCTCCTGCTCCACAATGACCAGGGATTTAGTGTAAAGGTCGAAATCCCTGACAAAATGTTTATACTCCTGCCTGTCCACATTGTGCACCTGCCATTGCAGACGGTCTTCCTGGAGAGCCCGGGCAAATCCCGACTTAACAGCATCTTCGGACCATTCTTCAATACGCTCGCAGGAACTGCAGCGATAGTCGGTGTGAAAATAATAGACGATGTAATCCCCGGACTCGGAAGCAGTCGAATTTTCATGATCGGCTGCGGCAAATCCGGAAATAATGCCGGAATTCAGAAAAACAAAGGTTAAAAACAGAATCAGGCAGATTCTTATCCTGGGTGCTTTCATATATTACTCCCTAACTATTCAGCCGGAATTATTTTAATCCGGGGCAATCAAATTTCCAGTAAAGGACACCCTACTTGAGCCAGTCCAGTACTTCCTGTTTTTTGGGGACCTTTCCCACACATTTGACCTCGCCGTCCACCACCACGCCAGGTGTTCCCATCACCCCGTAAGAGGCGATCTCCATCATATCGCTTACCTTGGTAACTTCAGCGTCCACTCCGGCTTCTGTCACCGCCTCCCTGACCACTTCTTCCGTCTGCTTGCATTTCCGGCAGCCCGGACCAAGTACTTTGATATCCATAGTATTACCTCGCTTAGATTCTTATATTCAACATGAAAGATCTTTCAGGGGCCAACTGTAATAACCATCCATATATTTATTATAACACCTTTGATTCAGGTTGAGCTTGATCAACCAAAAAATGCCCCGTAAATCATCCCGGCCATAGTTGACATTGCCACCACGATCACCACAAAAACCCCGGTTTTACGGACTCCCAGCACCCCTCCGATCACGATCATATTGGGCAGGGACAGGGCCGGACCAGCCAGAAGCAGAGCCAAGGCAGGGCCCTGTCCCATCCCTGAGCCAAGCAGACCCTGGAGTATGGGCACTTCCGTCAGAGTGGCGAAGTACATCAAGGCCCCGGCCAGGGAGGCAAAGAGGTTGGCGGTTAGCGAATTACCCCCGACCAGGGCAGCTATGTATTTTTCCGGAATAAGGGCGGTGTGGCCGGGACGCCCCAGCAGGAAACCGGCGGCGATCACTCCGATGAAAAGAAGGGGGAAAATCTGCTTCACAAAACCCCAGGTGGAATCCAGCCAGTCCAGGAGTTCATCCCGGCTGAACCAGGTTTTAAGAACAATAGCCAGGATGGCAAGCAGAGCCAGGGTTATCCCCCATTTCCAGGTAAAAACGGTCTGCCAGATAAAACTGGCTTCAGGTCCGGGCCGGGCAAAAGCGGCGAAGATCAGGATCAGGACCATAATGGCCAGAAAAAAGGCATTCTGGCCCAGGGATCGTTCGTGTTCCTCCTCAGGATAGTGGAATTCCCCGGTCTGACGGGCAGCATCATCTTTTCGGAAGATAAGGGCCATCAACAGGCCGATGATTACAGCGAAAACCACAGCGCCGACTGCCCGGGCCAAACCGAGCTGCCAACCCAGAACCCGGGCGGTGAGGACAATAGCTAAGACATTAATGGCGGGACCTGAATAAAGAAAGGCGGTAGCTGGTCCGATTCCGGCTCCCCGGCTGTAAATCCCGGTGAAAAGAGGGAGAACCGTACAGGAACAGACCGCCAGCACCGTCCCTGAAACCGAGGCCACGGAATAGGCCAGAATTTTTTTGGCCCCGGCCCCGAAATACTTAAGAACCGCGGCCTGGGAGACAAAAACACCAATGGCCCCGGCAATGAAAAATGCCGGAATAAGGCAGGTCAGGACGTGCTTGCGGGCATATTCCTGAACCATCATAAAAGCCTCAAGACCGGCATTACGGATAAGCGGATGGTCCCAGGGAATAAAATAGGCCGCCAGGAAGGCGGCGACTAACAGACTCAGCTTGGTGGTTTCTTTCATCAGATTCTCCTAAATCGATATATCGCCACAGCAATAAGCCGAAACAAAAATTATCTGCCGCAGATATCTTCCCGGCGGATATCAGGTAGGCGCTCCAGGAGCTTGACGATATCCGGATCATCCTCCAGCCAGTGCCTCAGATCCCCAAGGAGGCTGGCGGCGTATTTACTGGTGCTGCCGTTGCTGAGGGTATAGTTGACCCACAGTCCTTTTTTGTAAAAGGTTATCAGACCGGCCTCCTCCAGGACCTTCAGATGCTTGCTGGCCGTGGACTGGGCCAGTCCCAGGGCCTCCTTGATTTCGCAGACGCACATCTCCCGGCGCTGCAGCATCTTGATGATCTTGATCCGGTTAGGGTCGGACAGGGCCTTCATGGTTTTGACAAAAGTTTTTCATAAGCACTCCTTATATCGTTAAATAGCAATATAGTGATATAAATACAGCCTGTCAACCCCGCCCGCTATTTCAGCCGCGTTACATAACCGGGGCTTTTTCCGGCTCGCGGGGGAACCAGTCGCGTGTGCGCAGGCAGAACCGAACCAGGGCCAGCATGATCGGCACTTCGATCAGAACGCCCACTACGGTTGCAAGCGCGGCCCCGGATCCGGTGCCGTAAAGGGTCAACGCAACTGCAATGGCGACCTCAAAATGGTTGGAGGCGCCTATTTGGGATGTGGGCGCCGCGTCTTCATAAACAATGCCAAGGGGCTTGCAGGCCAGGTAGGCAAGGCCAAAGATGAAAAAGGTCTGGATGATCAGCGGGATGGCGATCATCACGATCACCAGCGGCTGCTGTATAATCACCTCTCCCTGCAACATAAACAGGGCCACCAGGGTCACAAGCAGGGCAACCTGGGAAACACTTCCCCAGCTTTTGATGTATACTTTTTCAAACCAGTCCATTCCCTTTCGCCGGATCAGAATTTTCCGGGTTAAATAGCCGGCCACAAGCGGCACGCCCACGTACACACCAACGGTCAGGGCCAGCGTCACCAGAGGAATCGGCATGGCCACACCCAGAAGCAGGTTGCCCAGCGGGGCATACAGAATAAGCATGGTCAGCGAATTGATGGCCACCATGACCAGGGTGTGCCCCATGTTCCCCCCGGAGAGGTAGCTCCAGACGAACACCATGGCGGTACAGGGGGCAATACCCAGCAGAATCATGCCGGCTGTGTACTCCGCCCCCATTTCCGGCGTGATAAACGGCGTCCAGATCTGGGTCATAAACAGCCATGCGAAAAATGTCATGGTAAAGGGCTTGATGCCCCAATTGAAGATCAGGGTGGTCAATACGGGCTTCGGGGCTTTTACCGCCTCCACCACCTGTTTGAAGTCTATCTGAATCATAATGGGATAGATCATCAGAAACAGCAGGATTCCGATGGGCATATTGACCTGCTGGATGGAAAGCGAATCGATAAAATTGGCCATGCCGGGAAACCCATACCCGATCAGGATCCCGGCGGCCATGCAAAGCGCCACCCACAGGGTGAGATATCTTTCCCAGAGTCCCATCACTTTTTCCTGTTTTTCGTTCATTGGTTCATATCTCCTTTGTCAGTGTCCAGTTTTATATATGTATGGGTCCCTGCCTGTCAGTCTTCGTGTTTGTATCAGTGCCGGTTTCAGTCCTGTTGTTTTTCCACTGGAACGGCCAGAACGGGAATCGAGCTGCGCCGCAAAACCCCCCTTGCGGTGGATCCCATTACGGCATCGGTCAATCCGTGTCTTCCGGTGGTCCCCAGGATGATAATGTCACACTTATTTTCCGTTGCCGCCGCCACGATTTCCTCTATAGGGGAACCCCGGCGCACGAGGATTTCATCGGCAACATATTCGCATTCCGGGGTATCGTCCCGGACATCATCGCAAAATGACTGCAGCCGCTGTCTTGTCTGTTCAACAGCTTCGGCTTTGTTTCTTTTTTTGATCTTTTCCCACTCCTGCGTGGAAAAATACATCTGGATGCTGGGTGCCCGGACGGCTACATCTTCTATCACGTTGAGGGCCAGCAGCCGGGCGCCGTGCTTACGGGCCAGGACCAATGCCCAATCAATCGATAGACGTGAATTTGTCGAAAAGTCAGTTGCATACAAAATTTTTTCAATTTTTGGAATCATTGGATAACCCCCGATGATTTAAGTCAAGCGCCGTTCAGACCGGCCTCCTCCAGGAGCTTAAGATGCTTGCTGGCCGTGGACTTGGCCAGCCCCAGGGCCTCCTTGATTTCACAGACGCATATCTCCCGGCGTTGCAGCATCTTGATGATCTTGATCCGGTTAGGGTCGGACAGGGCCTTCATGGTTTTGACAAAAGTTTTTCATAAGCACTCCTTATATCGTTAAATAGCAATATAGTGATATAAATACAGCCTGTCAACCCCGCCCGGCATTTCAGCCGGCAACGGGGATATTATGGAATCAGAACAGTGTGACTTCCCTTGCCAAGAAGACAAATAATGCATATATTATTTCGGAACTGAAAAGACCGGATTTACCAGTTCCGAAAAGTAAGAGAACAATAATTGCAAATCACAGATAATTTGAGAGGAAAAGGACATGTTGAATACATTTAAAACAGGAATCCTGATGGCGGCCCTTACTGCCATCTTCTTAGTGGCAGGGCGGGTCATGGGAGGCCAGAGCGGCATGTTTATCGCCATTATCCTAGCCCTGGGCATGAACTTCTTTGCCTACTGGTACAGCGACAAAATGGCCCTGGCCATGAGTAAGGCCAGAGAAGTCAGTCCGGAGGAGGCCCCAGATCTTCATAATATGGTGGCTTCCCTGGCAAGCCGGGCCGGTCTGCCCAAACCCAGAGTCTATATTATGGACAACCAGACCCCGAACGCCTTTGCCACGGGACGTAACCCTGATCATGCCGCAGTGGCGGTAACCACCGGTATAATGCAGATATTGGACAGGGATGAACTGGAAGGAGTGCTGGCCCATGAAATGGCCCATATCAAAAACCGGGATATCCTGATCAGCACCATTGCCGCTGTAATTGCCGGAGCCATCAGTTATATCGCCACTATGGCCCAGTGGGCCCTGATCTTCGGCGGTTTCGGCAGTGATGATGATGAAGGAGGCGGCGGTATGCTGGGAGCCCTGGTCATGATGATTGTGGCCCCCCTGGCCGCCACCCTGATCCAGCTGGCAATCTCCAGAAGCAGGGAATATCTGGCGGACAGTACAGGCGCCGCCATCTGCGGCCATCCCCGCTCCCTGGCCGGCGCCCTGGACAAACTTGACAACATGAACCGCAATCATCCCATGAAGGTTAACCCGGCCACCGCTCAGATGTACATCGTCAACCCCTTGAAAGGCGGCCAGATAGCAGGCCTGTTCGCCACCCATCCTCCCATCCAGGATCGGATTAAACGCCTGCTCAGCGGTTAATCTTAACCTTTACCTAAAAAATCTGAAAGGGCAGTCCCTTGGGGCTGCTCTTTTTTTGTTAAAGACTCAACTTTCCAAACAATGTTCCTGAATGAACATACCAACCGTAAGGCACCATACTTTACATAAAATTTTCATGTTTTATCAAAGGGATAAATAAACCCGGAAAGTTGAGTTAAGAAGATAAATAATTAAAAACAAAAAAGCACATCAAGACCAGCTATGGGCATGGGAGTATTGCGGCGATTATAGGAATTATTCCAGACTATCTATATAGCAGAAGGGATCACGGTCCTGGAAGATGTCAAGGCCGTGACTATAGGTAATGGCCGGACAGCCCCCGCAGTTCGGCCGGATCCGGCAGTCC
>JBKHJR010000039.1:0-25370 GCA_046537975.1 Desulfurivibrionaceae bacterium | reverse complement strand
CTGCCGTCACTCCTGCGATCAGCATCAGGAAAAACAGCATGGTCACCCTGTTAATGGCTGGTGTTGCTACCCCGGGTTCAGCCGTAGCAGCTAAGGAAAATTTACCTTGCATGGTTCTACCTCCTTTTCCTTTTAATCTTTATGATTCTTAGAATGTTTTTTAATGCAGGGAGACAGGTTCAGATGCCTCTTGGTTAGCTTGATTTTTAGCCAGGGAGAAAAGTCCTATCATAACCGCCAATACAGAAAAGGGACCCATGACCACAAATAGAATAAAGGTAGTCAGAAACCAGAATCTCTCGTTTAATCCATTGAACCGGTCTGCCAGCCTCATAATTAAGGTCCGGGTCTCAATTTTCTTTTGACTATTGGCTATCAAATGTAACATTGTACTCATTTCTGCCCTCCCCTCGGCTCAAAAGTACGTTGACTGGTAAGGCGTTTATTCTCTTTTAATAATCTAAATAGCAAGTGGTATGCCTAAATTGCAGATTTAGATCAAAATAGATGGGGAATTAAGGATATCTCCTCAAAATAACATCATAAAATAAATTGAATATAATTGAATTAAAGACGTTTTGAGGGATATAAATGTAAAGAAGCTGTACAGAAAAGACTCAAAATAAGCCCTAAAGGGATAAATGTTAGGAATCAATTTGCGTCTTAAATATGACTATGCTCTAAATAGGTGGTAACAGGTAGCTGACCGCCTAATATTCCTTTTTTACAGGAAAAATGTCAGGGTAAGGTTGTGTCCATGTAATAATCATGGCCAGTGCCGCAGTAAGAGCGCAAGCCATTATTCTGGAAGGAGGCCTAAGCGGATTTTCTTAATATAGCCTGATAAATCAGGTAGTTAATCAAAGTTGAAGCTGCTCAGGGCACAATTTAAGCCCAAAAAAAGAAAGACATTTATAAGGAAAATTCAGCTATTGGCTTAAATAGGGCTATAGATATTTATAAGGAAGGATATTTTGGAAAGATTTATAACAGGTCGGATTTACAATTGTACCTGGAAAACTTATAAACAGGAGGTTTTAAATACCGTTTGAAGTTATTGGTAGATCCAGGGGGGGGCTTAATTTTGCCCCCCCCTGAACTGGTTCTTCTTTATAAGTCGGGAAAACCAGGAGGATTTATTTAATGATGGCCTCCCTGGCCATGTCCGTTATCCTCCCCGGTATCTCCGGTCATTCTCTCCATGCCCATTACCCCGATATGGCATAATGTACATCTTGTATCAGAAGCAAAAGCCATGTTTCCATCGTGACAGGAGCCGCAATACTTTCCGTCATAAAGGGCTTCCATGGTGAAATCTTCCGGATCCTCTTCAGCGGCCCCGATCCTCATCTGAAAGGAATCATCGTGGCAGGACTTGCAGCCCAGGCCCATTTCGTTATGCTCTTCATGGTCAAATACAACCGCTTTAACCGGCTTGGTGAAAATTATCTTTTTATCTTCAGGTTTGCCATGGCAGGCTTCACAGTTCGTGTCGGCACTGAAGGCAGAAGATCCATCATGGCAGGCCCCGCAGTATTTACCCTCGGCAAAGGCATCCATGGTGAAATCTCCGCTTTCCTGGGCAGCCCCGGCCATCATCTCAAATATTTCTCCATGACAACTGCCGCAATCAAGCCCCATATCCTTGGTATGAGTCTTATGGCTGAAGCTGGCAACAGAAGGCTTTTCCCAGACTATTGGCTCTTCAGGTCCATACTTGGAGGGATCATAGTCTTCAGCGGCTATTGCCATAGTGCTCATTCCCAGGACCAGGCCAACGCCAGCCAGCATCCCGTACATCTTGAAAAATTTGGCTTCTATATTCATCATAACTCTCTCCGGTAATTAGGCATTCATATAATAGACATTTGGCAGAGCGCCGGTTTCAGGACGTAAAACCCAGACAATTTTGCCCGGAGAATGGACAAGTCTGTATACCCTGCTGGAAGTGTCGCTTAGATCACCAAAAATTCTGACATCAGCGGGGCAGGCTTCGGCACAGGCCGTATTTGATTTGCCTTTGGAAAGTCTGTTCTCATAGCAGAAATCACATTTATCTACTGCCCTGGTCTCTTCCTTGAAATATCGGGCATTATAAGGACAGGCAGCCATGCAGGTTTTGCAGCCGATGCATTTCTTGGATTCCATCTTCACGATACCGTTTTCTTTATCCTTATAAGTGGCCTTGGTTGGGCAGACCCTGACACAGGGAGGCCTGTTGCAATGGTTGCAAAGTACAGGCATGAAAATTGTTTCTGTCTCACCGGGACCGATAACCTCTTCCCTTTCCAGAATTGTAGTCCGGAAACCATAGGAAGGAACGTGGTTGGTTTTTACACAGGCTTCTTTACATCTTTCACAGTCTATACAGCGATTCTCGCGAATGACCATGGAATAATGTGGACTATAGGGGAAATCCCGGACCTCAGCACCCTGTGCTTTTCGGGCTGAGGTAAGGGAAAGCACCGAACCGCCCATAAAAAGGCCGGTAACAGTAAAACCCAACTTCAAGAAACGCCGTCGTTCTTCAGAAGGTAAATTATCAACCCCTTCATTTTTTAGCTTTTCAAGTTTATTAATTTTCATTGTTGTCTCCTGGAATATCTTGGTGAAAAAACTGATATAAACAATCTGTCTTTGAATTTACACCTTAATCCCCAACTGTAAAGGTATAAAAAAATACAGATATACCACATCGTTAACAGAAATTACCAACTATTTAAACAAAGCTCTAAATAACTTAAAAACATGACAAATGCAAGTAGTAGAGCAAAATAATTAGCTTGACAAATAGTAAGCTAATAATGATTTATACAATAAACACTTGACCCCGGAAGCAGAAAAAAATAAATTAAATCTGATATAAAATATAATTCAGTTCCGGCTGAAAATAAAGGTTGTCAGGCAAACCTATCTTTTTATTATTCCCGATCAAGGCTACCTGTTATGTTGCGCTCTACTGATCAGTTTAATCATCGTACCCATCCAGATATTCTTAGCTTGGGCGGGGCTATTATCATACTGGACTCTCAATGGGAGGTTTCGGCCCTCAACAGTAGAGCGGAACAATTCCTTGGAGCCCCTGCTCACAACCTGATAGGTATAGGTTTTGATGAACTCTTTTCCTGCAGCACACTGATGGGCTCCATCTGTTCACTCTTCCAGCCGGTTATTTCCGGAGCCAGTATAACCAATTATCCGGTTCTGCTACCTGATTCAGGCGACGGGAAGACCAAACCTGTCCTGGTTACCCTGATTCCTCTGCCCGGTCCTGATGACAGTATAAAAGGAGCAGTCATCTGTATTCGGGAGGCTACAGACAGAATGCTGGCCCACCAGCTCGCCCTGGACAATGTTGCTGATGGAGTTTTTACTGTTGACGCTTCCTGGGAGATATCCTCCTTCAATTCTGCCGCTGAAAATATAACAGGTTGGGAAAGAGATGAAGTAATCGGAAAATCGTGTACTGATGTATTCCAATCCAATATCTGCGGTAAGAAATGCCTGCTCTACGAAAGTATCAGAAAAAAAGCTCCGGTTATTGATCGTTCCATTTTCATGAAAGACAGAAACGGCAATAGCATCCCTGTCAGTATCAGTGCCGCTCCACTGTATGATCATGAGGGGAATGTGCTGGGGGCGGTGGAGACCTTCAGGGACAATTCCATCACCCTGAAAAATGACTTGGTTATGGAATCCATTACTGAAGGAGTTTTCACGGTCAACCGGGATTGGAAAGTCACTTCTTTTAACCGGGCGGCTGAGGAGATTACCGGCTGGTCCAGGGATGATGCCTTAGGCAGATCATGCAGTGAAATATTTCATTCCAGCATCTGCGGAGAAAACTGCGCCATCGCCGAAAGCCTTTATTTCGGTAAGCCCGCCACCAACGATTCCATAACTATTATCAACAGCCGTGGGGAAAAAGTGCCCATAAGCATCAGTGCCGCCCCTCTGGTTGATCATGAAGGCAACATAATCGGCGGGGTGGAGACATTCCGGGATTTGACAGCCATAACCAAACTCCGGCAGGAGCTTAGTCAGCAGTACACTTTCGACGAGATAATCAGCAAGAGCCCGGCAATGCAGAAATTGTTTAAGCTCCTGCCGGCGGTGGCCAACAGCAACAGCACTGCTCTCATTCTTGGAGAAAGCGGCACCGGCAAGGAGCTTGTGGCCAGAGCCGTTTATAATGCCAGCAGGCGCAAGGATCAGCCCTTTGTAACGGTCAACTGCGGCGCTCTTCCGGAAAATCTGCTGGAATCCGAGCTTTTTGGCTATAAGGCCGGGGCCTTTACAGATGCCAAAAAAGATAAAGAAGGACGTTTTGCCGCCGCGGAAAAAGGTACTCTCTTTCTGGATGAAATCGGAGAAATGCCCCAGTCCGTCCAGGTAAAATTACTGCGGTTCCTTCAGGAAAAGGTCTATGAACCACTGGGATCCAATACACCTGTCAAGGCAGACGTCAGGATCATTGCCGCCACCAATCGGGATCTCAAAGAACAGGTTCAGGCGGGCACTTTCAGGGAAGATCTCTATTACCGGCTCAATGTGGTAGAGTTGCAGCTCCCTCCCCTCAGGAAGCGCAAAGAAGATATTCCTCTGCTGATCAATCATTTCATTCAGCGTTACAATGCGGAACAAGGTAAGAATATCGTCGGCATATCCAATGCAGCCTTAAACATCCTCATGCCCTACAATTTTCCCGGCAATATCAGAGAACTGGAAAACATAATAGAATATGCCTTTATTCTTTGTGAAGAAGGCTTCATCCTTCCCGAACATTTGCCGGAACCTTTCTCTTCAGGAGAGATCTCTTCTGACAAATCACTGGAAGAGGGCAAAGATGAACATCCAAGCCTTGAGGAAATTGAAAAACAGGCAATTTTCCTGGCCCTTGAACGCAATAACTGGAAGAAAATGGCAACCTGCCGGGAGCTGGGGATTTCCAAAGATACCCTGCGCCGCAAAACCCAGAAATTCGGCCTCAAAAAAAATTCGGCCAGTATAAAGGAAAAACAGGAAATTTTCTGACCCCCTCCTATCCCGACGGTTTAGTTCCCCGGTGTCTGCAGCATCGCAGGTTATCCGGTCTCTGACCGCTCCTGATTTACCTATTAGAAACTGACTCAAGACCCGGGATATCATCTGCCGCAGCTCCCTGAAACATGATCTATCCATATAGGGCGACCAGTCCATCAAGTTGGTGATTTCAGCCTTTTTCAGCATCAGCTTCCACTTTACCAACCCCCTTAAAAATGGTAAATAAGGATTACTCAGGGATATATCCATATAAACTAATCTATCAGAAACTGTCTTTTTATTTTTGCCTTTAAGCTGGAGAACGCAACGTGAACTATTTCTATAAAAATCTCTCAATCTGGTTAATTATAGGTCTGGTTGGACTTCTTGTTTTTAACCTGATCCAGAAGCCTCCGGAAGATATCAATTATGTTAAGTACAACGATTTTATCAATAAAGTTAAAAAAAATCGTCTAAATGAAGTTGTTATAGAAGGAGATACCGTAACCTGGACTACTTCAAAGGGAAACGAGAAATACAAAACCGTCATTCCAACGGAGAGTGACGCCCTACCCTATCTTCTCGAAGCTGACGTCAATATGACAGTAAAGGAGGAAGAAGAACCTCACTGGTTTCTCAAAACATTACTTACCTGGGTACCACTTTTCTTGATCATAGGCCTCTGGTTTTTCTTTATGAGGGGAGGTGTTAGACAAGGGGGCGGCGGAGGCAATAAAGCCATGGCTTTTGGCAAAAACAGGGCCCGTTTGATTGATTCGGAAAAGTCGGATGTCAGTTTCCAGGACGTGGCCGGAGTTGACGAAGCTAAAGAAGAGCTGGTGGAAGTCGTCGAATTTCTAAAAGAACCAGACAAATTTACTGAAGCTGGAGCCCGCATACCTGCTGGTGTTCTTCTATACGGTGAACCGGGAACAGGGAAAACTCTGATGGCCAAGGCCATTGCCGGGGAAGCCGGAGTTCCCTTTTATTCCATAAGTGGTTCCAATTTTGTGGAAATGTATGTAGGTGTAGGGGCTTCCCGGGTCAGGGATCTTTTTCTGGAAGGTAAAAAGAAAGCCCCCTGCATCATATTTATAGATGAAATAGATGCTGTGGGCAGACACCGAAGCGCCGGAGGAGGCGGGGGCGGAAACGACGAAAGAGAGCAAACCTTAAATCAGCTCCTGGTGGAGATGGATGGCTTTGAGCCCCACGATCATGTTATTGTAATAGCTGCCACCAACCGGCAGGACATTCTTGATCCCGCCCTGTTGAGGCCGGGCCGTTTCGACCGGCAGGTACTTGTTCCCCTTCCGGACGTCAGAGGAAGAGAAAAAATCCTCCAGGTTCATGGCAAAAAGATAAGAGCCGCAGATGATCTTGACTGGTCTGTTATAGCCAAGGGTACTCCCGGATTTTCCGGGGCTCAGCTCGCCAACATGGTTAATGAAGCAGCCCTGCTGGTGACCAGGGAAAGTCCGGGTGAACGTGTGAGCATGAAAATCATGGAACAGGCCAAAGATAAAGTCATGATGGGAGCAGAAAGAAGAAGCCTGATAATCACCGACAGGGAAAAGAAAATAACTGCCTGTCATGAAGCGGGGCATGCATTAGTGGCCTGGATGCTGCCCGGAGTTGATCCGGTACATAAGGTAACCATTATTCCGAGGGGAAAGGCGCTGGGTGTTACCATGCAGTTGCCGGAAGAGGAAAGGCAATCTCAGGACCGGAACTACCTCTTCAACAATATGTGCACCCTGCTTGGTGGCAGGATAGCGGAAGAAATTGTATTTGAGGAGATGACCACCGGGGCCGCCAACGATATCGAAAGGGTCTCTGATATGGCCCGCAAGATGGTATGTGAATGGGGAATGAACAGCGATATAGGCCCCATAACCTTTAAGGTATCTGACCCCCTCCAGGGCAAACCTGGACAGATTATGAGCGAGGCTACGGCCAGGGAAATAGATGTAGCAGTAAAGTCACTTGTTCAATCGGCCTATGATAAGGCCGAAGATATTCTGTCCAGGAATCGAGCTTATCTGGAAAAAATGACTGATGTCCTGCTGGAGAGGGAAACCATCAGCCGGGATGATATTCAGGAAATCATCTCTGAGTAAACACCGGCAACCGAAATTGGAATCAAATTAACGGATTCGCGAAGGACACGAAGACCTCTTATTCCGCTTCGTGTACCACCATTCATTGAGCCGGCAACTGACTGTCATTGCTACCCTGCTGGGCTACCAGATCCGGGCAGAAAGTTTCGTCAGTGGGTTTGTGAAACAATTTCTCGTCATCGGCCAGCGCCAAGGCTTTTTCCAGGACATTATCCATGTGATTGACACAGTCGATTGTCAGGCTTTTCAGAACCTTTCCTGATATTTCCTTAAGCTCTCTTTCGTTCTCCGACGGAATCAGGACATGCTTGATATTTCCCCGTCTGGCCGCCAGCAGTTTTTCAGTCAGACCGCCTATAGGGAGGACTCTTCCCCTGAGGGTTATCTCGCCGGTCAGGGCAATGTCCTTGCGAACCGGTTTTCTCAACAGGGCGGAAATTATCGAAACAGCCATGGTGATTCCGGCGGAAGGACCATCCTTAGGGATAGCACCCTCAGGAACGTGAACATGGATATCTATCTTTTGATAGAAATCCGGAGCCAGTCCAAGGCGGCCCGCTCTGGTGCGTACATAGCTCAGGGCTGCCTGGGCTGATTCCTGCATTATATCACCAAGTTTACCGGTTATGTTCAACTTTCCGTTTCCCGGCATCAGTACGGTTTCGATCTGGAGTAGCTCCCCCCCCACCTCTGTCCAGGCCAGGCCGGTGGCCAGACCGATTTCGTTCTGGTCTTCAGCCCGGCCGAAACGATATTTAGGCACTCCGAGGTATTTGTTTACGGTACCTTCCAATAAGCGGTATCTCTTGTTTTTTTGGCCGGTTACCCGGTCCCTGGCGACTTTGCGGCAGACTGAGGCGATTTTGCGCTCCAGGTGCCTCACTCCGGCTTCTCTGGTATAACTGCGGATAATTTCAAGTATCGCCCCGTTGGTAAAGATAATATCTTCCCCGGCAAACCCGTTTGCCTTCATTTGCTTGGGCACCAGAAATCTCTTGGCAATCTCCAGCTTGTCTTCTTCGGTATAGCCGGTAAGGTGGATCACCTCCATTCTGTCCCGGAGGGGATGGGGTATGGTAGCCAGGTTGTTGGCGGTTGTAATAAAAAGGATGTCAGAAAGATCATAATCAAGGTCGAGATAATGATCATTAAAGGCATTATTCTGTTCAGGATCAAGAACCTCCAGCAAGGCGGAAGAAGGATCGCCCCGGAAGTCCTGGCTCATTTTATCGATCTCATCCAGGCAGAAAACCGGGTTGTTAACTTTAATCTTTTGGAGTGATTGAATAATCTTCCCGGGCATAGCGCCTATATAAGTCCGCCTGTGTCCTCTTATCTCCGCCTCGTCTCGGACTCCTCCCAGAGACTGCCTGACAAACTGCCTTCCCATGGCCCGGGCCAGAGATTTCGAAAGGGAGGTCTTACCCACACCCGGGGGCCCCACCAGGCAGAGAATCGGCCCTTTAATCTTTTTTACCTGGGCCTGTACCGCGAGGTATTCGAGTATCCTTTCCTTTGGCTTATGAAGGCCGAAATGGTCTTCATCAAGAATTTTTTCCGCTTTTTTGATATCCAGAGTTTTTCTGGATTTGGCATACCAGGGGAGGGATAAGATGGTATCGATATAGTTGCGGACAACCGTGGCCTCAGCAGACATGGTCTGCATTTTCTTTAACTTGTCCAGTTCCTTGCCCAACTTTTCCTTTGCCGTCTTGGGGAGCTTCTTCTTTTCTATCTGCTCCTTGAGATCATTCATTTCCGAGGCAGTATCATCCTCTCCCATCTCCTTTTTAATGACCTTCATCTGTTCAGCCAGGTAATAGTCCTTCTGGTTCTTCTCCATTTTCTTTTTTACCTGACCATGAATGCGCTTTTCCA
This sequence comes from Desulfurivibrionaceae bacterium, assembly GCA_046537975.1. Taxonomy (GTDB): domain Bacteria; phylum Desulfobacterota; class Desulfobulbia; order Desulfobulbales; family SURF-16; genus JAWLDV01. Next base: position 16,350 of record JBKHJR010000039.1, on the reverse strand, counting down.
AAAGAGCTATCTCGGTTTCTTTATGAAGGATTTTTAGAACAAGCTCCATGCGACTGTAAAGATCGACAGTTTCCAGAATGTCCTGCTTTTCGACGGTATCTACTGGCAGGTGGGATGAAAGAAAATCTATAAATTTTGCTGAATTGTTGATCTTTTTCAGCGAGGTGACTATCTCTTTATTCAACTTCTGGTGTTTCTGGGAGTATTCCTCTACAGCCTCCAGTATTTCCCTGACATAAGCTGCGGCGAGCCTCTCATCATCTACCCTCTCCTCCACATCCTCAACCTCAACACTGGCAAAGCTGTGGTCTGGATAATATTCCTTTAATCGAGCTCTTCTCTTGCCTTCGATCAAAGCCTTGATAGTGCCATCCGGCAGCCTCAGGAGCTGAAGGACCGTTCCCACAGTTCCCATCCGGTACAAGTTGTCAAGCTCAGGTTCATCCACGGTTGAATCGGTTTGCGCAACCAGGAAGATTTCCTTATCCCCGGCCATGGCCTCTTCCAGGGCTTTGATTGATTTGTCTCTACCAACCACCAAAGGGGCTACCATGTAGGGGAACAGGACAATATCCCGAAGCGGCATCATGGGATAGGATGTTCTGGACCCAATTTCGTTGTCTATACTCATAGGTTTAAATTTCGCAGTTCAGGGGTAGGTGCGTGCAGTAAGGATTATATTGCAATCGGTTTTGTAGGGTCAACTTTAGGGGGATTCAGGTAATGCTGAAATTGACTGGGGGCGGATGCGAATTTCCATAATTTCGGTTCTCAGTCCGCTTTCCCACCTCTCGCATATCTTTGTCTCCGGCTCAGGCTGTTTTCCTGGAGTCGTCATCATGGTAGATCACTACCGGATATTCACCTTCAGTAATAACCTTCTCGTTGATGATGCATTCTTTGACATCGGATTCAGAGGGTAGTTCGTACATGATTCTCAGCATGGCCTTTTCCAGGACGGATCTCAGCCCCCTGGCCCCAGCTTTGCGCTTCATCGCCTCTTCGGCAACACAGTACAGGGCATCGTCAGTGAAAGTCAGTTGCACCCCGTCAAACTCGAAGAGTTTTTCATACTGTTTGGTCAGAGCATTCTTGGGCTTGCGCAGGATGGTAACCAGATCCTCTTTGGTCAATTCCTCCATGGTGGCAATAACCGGAAGACGGCCGAGAAGTTCCGGAATAAAACCGAATTTAAGCAGATCTTCAGGCTGGACATGGGCCAGGATATCCCCCAGTTTTTTGGGGGCGTTGGTAACCACCTTGGCTCCAAACCCCATTGATTTAGTACCCAGGCGGGATTTGATAACCTTGTCCAGACCGACAAAAGCCCCTCCGCAGATAACCAGGATGTTGGTGGTATCAATCTGAATATATTCCTGCTGGGGGTGCTTTCTTCCTCCTTTCGGAGGAACGCTGGCTATCGTACCCTCTATAATTTTCAAAAGGGCCTGTTGCACCCCTTCACCTGAAACGTCTCTGGTAATAGAGGCACTGTCGGATTTCTTGGCGATTTTGTCAATTTCATCTATATAAATTATCCCCCGGCTTGCCCGGTCTACATCGTAATCTGCAGCCTGGAGGAGGTTGACAAGAATAGTCTCCACATCTTCACCGACATAACCCGCCTCGGTTAAAGTGGTCGCATCAGCAATAGCAAAAGGGACGTTAAGAATTCTGGCCAGGGTCTTGGCAAGCAGAGTCTTACCGCTGCCAGTAGGACCGATCAGCACGATATTGCTCTTTTCCAACTCTACGCCGTCGCTTTCCTGCTGGCTTTTGGCCTCTATTCTTTTGTAATGATTGTGTACAGCTACCGAAAGGATCTGTTTGGCAAGTTCCTGGCCCACTACATAATCATCCAGATAGTCCTTGATTTCTATTGGCTTAAGAACGCCTTCCTCGCCTGTATCTTTCTGGATTTCCTGGAGACGGTCTTCCGCAACTATCTCATTGCAGAGATCGATACATTCATCACAGATATATACATTGGGCCCGGCTATGAGCTTTTTAACCTCTTCCTGGCTTTTGCCGCAGAAAGAACATATGACTGGCATATCATCACCTTCAGCCATCAGATGCCTCCTTGTCCATACTTTCCCTTTGAGATAAGATCTTATCTATTATACCATAATCCAGGGCCTCTGAGGGATTCATAAAGTAATCCCTATCCGTATCCTCCTCGATTTTTTTAAGAGGCTGGCCGGTATGTTCTGCCAGCAGCCGGTTCAGGTCAGATCGTGTCCTGAGTATTTCTCTGGCATGAATGTCTATATCGGTGGCCTGTCCCTGATAGCCGCCCATAGGCTGATGGAGTAAGATCCGGGAATTGGGAAGAGCATAGCGTTTACCCCTGGCGCCGGAGCAGAGCAGGAAGGCCCCCATACTGGCGGCCTGGCCCATGCACAGGGTTACAATGTCCGACTTGATATATTGCATTGTATCATATATTGCCATCCCCGCGGTCACGGAACCACCGGGTGAGTTGATATAAAAAGTAATATCCTTATCCGGATCTTCCGCTTCCAGGAAAAGAAGCTGGGCGATTATGACATTGGCTATATCATCATTTACAGCAGACCCCAGAAAGATGATACGCTCTTTCAAGAGCCTGGAATATATGTCATAGGAACGTTCCCCCTTGGGGGTCTGTTCAACCACAATAGGTATTAAACTCATTATTATTGTCCCTCCTGGACATCGCTTTCTTCTGTATCTGTTTCTTTTTCCACTTCCTTGATAACGGCATTCTCTTTGAGGAAGCCAAGGACTTTCTCATTAAGCAGTTCGTGCATCAGCGGAAGCAGATCGTCCCTGTTCTTGAAATACTGTTTGACCTGATCAACAGGCAGACCGTACTGTTCAGAAATTCTTTTAAAACCGTTTTCCATATCATCATCAGCTAAACTTATTTCCTCCACATCAGCTATCTTCTTGATGATAAAATCTCCCCTCACTCTCATTGCTGCACTTTCTTTATACTGATCAACAAGATGATCGTAATTCAGCCCGGCGGACTCAAGGCTCATATTCTGTTTTTTGAGCTGTTCTTCAAGGTTATTGATCTGCTGATTAACCTCATATGCCACTAACCTGTCAGGAACCTCAAAATCATGGATCTCGAGAAGACGATTCATGATTTTATCGGTAAGATCCCCTGATCTGGCATCTTCCTTTTCTTTCAAGATCCTGTTTTTTAAATACTTCTTGAGATCCTCAAGGCTTTGCAGCTCTTCATCAACATCCTTGGCAAATTCGTCATCGAGGTCTGGGAGCACTTTTTCCTTGACGTCTTTTATCTGTATCCTGCATTCTATTGTCTTGCCCGCCAGTTCCGGACTGGCAAAGTCCTCCGGAAAGCTGATTTCACAGCTGGTTTCCTCGCCTGCCCGATGTCCTACACAGGCGTTTTCAATCTCGTCTCTTTCACCTTCGCCACGGATTTCCAGAGTGTGGTTTTCTTTTTTCACCTGATTTACCGGTTCACCGTTATGGTATCCCTGGAAATCTACGACTACAGTATCCCCTTCCTTGATTTCCCTGTTTTCAACGTTTCTCAGGGGAGCCAGATTCCGGCGTTCCTTATTCAGTTCCTCATCTATCTCTTCGTCGGTTACCTCTAATTTTTCAACCTCTATTTCAAGGCCCTTATATTCTCCAAGTTCAAATTCCGGTTTTATGGCCACCTGAGCATCGTAGTAAAAGGTTCCGTCTTCACTAAAATTATAGTCCTTAACCTCTGGATGAGCAACCGCATCAAGACTTGTCTGCTCCAGAGCATCAAAGTAGGTATCCTGAACGAGCTGTTCGGCTACTTCGCCTCTGACCCTTTCTCCGTAATTTTTTTCCAGAACCTTTCTGGGTACTTTCCCTTTGCGGAAACCTTTTATGGAAACTTCCGGTCTTAATTTGGCATAGGCCTCGTCAAGCCTGGAAGACACTTTTTCTGCCGGCACAACTACTTTGACCATTTTTGTCAATGAACTGATATCTTCAACACTGACCTGCATGCTTTCCTTCCTTTATCTTGAGTTCAACGGTTCAGGGATTAAAAGCCCAAGCTGATGGATTTAAATAAGTTTTAACTTGAGAGAAATCGAGAAATCATAGGCTATTTAACCCGGATGGATAATTCGGTCACTTAATCATAACACATTTTTACTGCCATGTGCGGGAACAAGGAGGTAGGCCAAGGGTAAAAGCGATTATTACCTGAAATCTGGCTTTATTAAAATAATAATAAATATACTATCAGCCTTATAGCTTGAAATTTAAATCCGAGACTTAAGAGTCAGGCGGATTTTATCTTTTGTTATTACTGGTAAATCCCTATCGCCTAAAGCAAAATTATCAGGAATTCGACCAAATGGTGCGAGAGGGGGGAGTTGAACCCCCACACATTAAAATGTGCTGGATCCTAAGTCCAGTGCGTCTACCATTTCCGCCACTCTCGCCAGCTATACGAACTTAACCATCTTTTTCTATAGAGTCAACCCCGGCTGACTTCCTTGCCGGTAAGTAAAAAACTTGCTAAAAGATTTATTCTAATTTATATCTGTAAGGTTACCTATCAGGTTAATAAGGGCCAACCGGCACCTGTTTTAGCAGATAATTAATTGACATTCAAATAGATAATTGATAGTGACAATATTCTTAATTATAACTGATCCGCAATTAATAATAGTCAAAACAATAAGCCATGACTATCGAAATTATCAACCGTAGCCGGCAAGAGTTTTGACTGACCGGAGAATTGACCGGGAAGTTGTCTAAGTCCAAGACAACCAAGACTTCTTAGAATCGGGATATTACGCATGACAACAAAAGAAAAAGATTATACCAAGACATTCAGACCGGACGGCCTGCCCACTCTTATCGGCAGTATTCCGACTTCAGGCCATCAGGAAGCCCTGGACCTTATTTTCAGCCATACTCCAGCTATCCCTTTATGGCCTCAGTTGCCGGGCAATCCTCTTGAAGGAATGTTGTCGCAGTTTATTGAGGGATTCCCGGGTATTATTGAAAAAGACGACCGCACTTATTTCGACAGCGAATCACCAGGATTTGAGCAGGAGCACCTTGCCTTTTTTGAAGATTATCTGGAGGTAAGTGAGGATACCTCTCTCCTGGAGGGATCACGATTCCAAGTAAGCCGGGAAAGGGCGAACGGTTTGTACCTGCTACTTGAAGCAGCTAAGGAGAAAAAAAATATCGCTGCCCTCAAGGGCCAGATTACCGGACCTTTTACCGTACTTACCGGGTTGAAGGATCAAAACAACAAAGACGCCTATTATGACCCTACCCTGAGAGAGATAGTTCTGAAAGGACTTGCCATGAAAGCCGCCTGGCAGGTGAGGCTGCTGGGAAAGCTAAACCGCCCGGTTATCCTTTTTATGGATGAACCTGCCCTGGCGGGACTGGGATCTTCATCCTTTATATCCATTTCCCGGGAAGACATAGCCGCCGATCAAACCGAAATCATCAACAGTATCCATCAGGCAGGTGGGTTGGCCGGCGTCCATGTCTGCGCCAATACAGACTGGCCCCTTCTCCTGTCACTGGATTATGACATCATCAACTTTGATGCCTTCAGTTTTTTTGACCGTTTTGTCAGCAGCTTAAATGAAATAAACAGCTTCCTGGACAGAGGGGGAATAATAGCCTGGGGCATTGTACCTACTTCTGATGAAGAGGATATAGGGTCTCAGGACTGCAAGGCTTTAGCATCATTGTGGGAAAATCATGCGTCCGCCCTGGTAAATGATAAAAGGGACATGAAAGATCTACTGAGGCAGAGTCTTATCACGCCGAGCTGCGGTACCGGCTCCCTTTCTCCGGAAAATGCCTGCAAGGTGCTGGAGCTGACCAGAGATGTCTCTGCAATACTGCGGGATAATTACATGTAAGTAAAGAGCGCGGGTAGTAGAAAATAGTGTTTATACAGGAGCCCTGCGGTGAGCATTGTTGCTCACGGGGTAACCTTTCGGGGCCTTCAGAATTTAGAACTCACAACCAATTAGACCAGAATGGATGAAGATAAGAAAATAATCAGGCAGCGGCGGGATAAGGCCACGGAACTGGCAGAGCTTGGCGTTGACTTATATCCCAATGATTTCATCCCTACTCACCATGTCAAAGATATTCTGCCCGATGAAATCGAGGGAGAGGCCCCTCTGCCGAGCGGAGAAAAGAAACTGTCAGGCCGTATCATAACTATTCGTAAATTCGGCAAAGCAGCATTCCTGCATATCCAGGATGAGACCAGCAAGATACAGGTCTATATCAAGCGTGAGGTAGTAGGTGAAGAAAATTTCAAGTTTTTCAAGAAACTGGATATCGGTGACATAGTCGGCTTCAGCGGTACCATGTTCAGGACAAAAACAGGGGAGCCTACCCTGCAGGCTGAATCATTTCAACTTATTTGCAAATCGCTCCGCCCTCTTCCGGAGAAGTTTCATGGCCTCACCGATGTGGAAAAACGATATCGTCAGCGCTATGTGGATCTTATCGTTAATCCGGAGGTCAGGGAAACTTTTCGCAAGAGAGTGGAAATTATCAGATTAATCAGGGATTTTCTAACTAACCGCGGCTTTCTGGAAGTTGAAACCCCTATGATGCAGCCCATCGCCGGAGGGGCAACGGCCCAGCCCTTTAAAACCCATCATAACGCCCTGAATATGGATCTTTACCTGAGAATCGCCCCTGAACTCTACCTTAAAAGGCTTTTGGTAGGCGGCTTTGAACAGGTATTTGAAATCAATCGCAATTTTCGCAATGAAGGGCTTTCCACCCGGCATAATCCTGAATTCACCATGATTGAATTCTACCAGGCCTATGCCACTTATGATGTCCTGATGGACCTTACTGAAGAAATGTTATCCTGGATAGCAGCTGAAGTAAACGGCTCCATGCAGATCGTCTACCAGGATAAGGAGCTTGATCTATCCCCTCCCTGGCACAGATATACCCTGGATGAAGCCCTTGTCAAAATCGGCGGAATAGATGATGAGGTGCTTTCCGATCCGGACCGGATCGGAAAGCTTGCCGAAGATAAGGGAATCGAGCTCGAAAGTACCGATGGTCCCGGCAAAGCCAAAACCGAACTATTTGAACTGTTGGTTGAGGACCAGTTGATCGACCCGACCTTCATCACCCATTATCCCACGGAAACTTCCCCTCTGGCGCGGAAAAACAATGAAAACCCGGAAGTGACCGACCGTTTTGAACTCTTTATAGCAGGCAGAGAGCTGGCAAACGGCTTTAGTGAGTTAAATGATCCTATTGACCAGAAAGAACGTTTGCTCAAACAAATTGAGGATGGCAAAGACGACGAAGAAGTGGTCTCGGAAATGGATTATGACTTCATAAGAGCTCTTGAATACGGCATGCCTCCAGCTGCAGGAGAAGGTATAGGTATAGACCGGGTTATCATGCTGCTTACTGATTCTCCTTCTATTCGTGATGTTATCCTCTTTCCCCATCTTCGACCGGAAAAGTAGAGAATAGTTGAGAGGCTAAAACAGACACTTTATATGAACAATTCGCATTTCGAGAGATTTATCTGCCTGAGGCATCTGGGGTCCAGACGAAAACACGGTTTTATCTCTCTCATAACCGCCATTTCGATCGGTGGAGTAGCGGTCGGTGTTATGGCACTTATTGTCGTTCTCGCTGTTATGAGCGGTTTCACCTCGGAACTGCGGGACAAGATACTGGGTGTTAATTCCCATATTATAATCCAGAAAAGCGGGGGCAACATCTCCGATTATCCCGAGCTTATACGGGAAATAAAGGCAATGGAAGGGGTGAAATCCGCCGTCCCTTACATTTACAGTCAGACCATGATCACCGGCGGCCGTGGTGGAGCCGGAATCGTACTGCGCGGTGTCGATCCTGACAGCGCAGCTTCGGTTCTTTCTCTTCCTGAACAGGTTGTCCAGGGCGATTTTGCCGACTTAAAAAGTGAAGCAGGTGAAGCCGGGAGTCTGCCCGGTATCCTTTTAGGTAAGCACCTGGCCGGAAAACTGGCCGCCTCTCCCGGGAAGAGACTGAGAATACTCTCCCTTTCCGGCCCCCTAACTCCCATGGGCACAGCGCCCAAGATGAAAACCTGCGAGGTAGCCGGTATCTTTGATACCGGGATGTATGAATATGATTCCTCTCTGGCCTATGTTTCCCTGGAGACCGCCCAGGACTTTCTTAACATGGAGGGTGAGGTCAACGGACTGGAATTACGGATAGACAATATCTATGAAGCTGATACTCTGGCCGGAGAAATTGAGGAAAAGCTGGGTACTTCTTTTATCGCCAAAGACTGGATGACCATGAACCACAATCTCTTTTCCGCCCTTAAACTGGAAAAGACAGCTATGTTCATAGTATTGACCCTGATTGTCCTGGTGGCCGCCTTTAATATCATAAGCACCCTGACCATGGTGGTGATGGAAAAAAAGAGGGATATAGCCATATTAAAATCCATGGGGGCCACGTCGCGCAGTATAATGAAGATCTTTGTCTATGAAGGACTGATTATCGGCAGCGTAGGCATGGTGATCGGAGTAATCGGGGGGTTGGGTCTATGTGAGATTCTTTCCAGGTACAACTTCATAACACTACCCGGAGACGTCTACCCCATGTCCACCTTGCCGGTTGCTGTCAACCCTCTGGATGTTACCATTGTGGCCATCTCTGCCGTTCTGATCACCTTTCTGGCCACCGTCTATCCCTCCTGGCAGGCATCCAGAGTTGAACCGGTCGAGGCCCTTAGATAGCGATGATGACAGCTGAAAAAGATATCGATGATAATATGGTAATTTCCGGCCAGTCCCTTTATAAGATTTATGAAAAGGGACCTCAGAAGATCAAAGTCCTTGACGGAATCGATATTTATTTGCGCCGAGGAGAAATGACGGCTATCATCGGGGCTTCGGGTACAGGCAAGTCTACCCTTTTAAATCTTCTTGGTACCCTGGATCGTCCCTGTGGAGGGTCTTTATTTTATGAAGGAGAGGATATTTACCAGCGCAGTGACAGTCGGCTTGCCGAGTTCAGAAATAAAACCATAGGCTTCGTCTTTCAGTTTCACCATCTTCTGCCTGAGTTTACTGCTCTTGAAAATACTATAATGCCAGGACTTATCGGTGGTTGCGAGAAAAAGGAACTCGTGATAAAGGGACAGGAGATTTTAAATAAAGTAGGTCTCGAGGGAAGACACGAACATCGCGTAGGAGAGCTGTCCGGAGGTGAACAACAGAGAGTTGCCCTGGCCAGGGCGCTTATCAGGAAGCCTGCTTTGCTCCTTGCTGATGAACCCACTGGCGATCTCGACCCCAAAACCGGCGACAAGGTATTTGCTTTAATAAAAAAAATGAATCAGGACTTTGGTCTGACCACTGTGATAGTAACCCATAACCATCACCTGGCCCGGCAAATGGACCGCTGTCTTACTCTGGAAAACGGAAAATTGGTCAAGGCGGATTTATGAGAGGAAAGAAAAATTCCTGCAAATTCAATTTATTATCGATTCTGATCTTAACGGCTACTTTTGTCTTCTGTTCTCAAAGTATGCTCTCCACCCAGTCTCTGGCTGAAATTGACATTCGCGGTGGTGAAAATGAACTCTCCTCTTATGACCTTAAGGATTCTTCCGAAGAGGAACGTATCGCTGAGATAAAAATTGAGGGTAATGACCGAATCGATGCCGGAGCCATTCTGCTTAAAATCCAAAATCGTTCCGGAGATGTCTTTGATCCTGAGCAGCTGAGAGAAGATTTAAAGGCAATTTTCAAAATGGGCTACTTCAATGATGTCCGGATTGAAATAGAGGACAGCGAAGAGGGCAAGATTGTTACCTATATTGTCGATGAAAAGAAAGTAATCAAAAATTTAGAGATTGAGGGTGAAGAAAAAATAAAGGAGGACGAACTAAGGGAAGTGATTAAGATTCGTCCCAATACAATTTTTAATCCCAAACGCCTCAAGGATTCTGTCTCCAATATTATCAATCTTTACAAGGAAAAAGGCTATTATGCGGCTGAGGTCGACTCCAATGTTGATCCTGTCGATGAGAACAAGGTAAATTTGACCCTTAATATCGATGAGGGCGAAAAAACCTACATCCGGGAAATCAACATCTCCGGCAATGAGGCTCTTGATGATGATGAGATCAAGGACGTTCTGGTCACCTCCACCAAGGGCTGGCTGTCCTGGATAACCCAGTCCGGGCTTTTGAAAAGAGGAATGCTTGAACACGATTCCCGGAAAATAGCTGCTTTTTATAAAAACAAAGGTTTTGTTGATGTAAAGGTCAGTGAACCCATTGTGGAGAAAAAGGAGGATGGGCTGAGTGTAACTTTTAGGGTTGAGGAAGGAGACCGTTACAGGGTGGGATTGGTTGATATGTCCGGAGATCTTATTACGGATAAGGACAAACTCATGGCGAAAACCACCATAGGTGATAAGAAATTTTTTGACCAGGAGGCACTTAGAGCCGATATTCAGAGGTTGACCGATTATTATGGCTCAAAGGGTTACGCCTACGCTGAGATAGATCCCCAAATCAGGAAAAAAAGTGAAGCCAGACGGGTTGATATCAATTTCCATATCAAAAAGGATATCCTGGTTTATGTTAACAGAATAGTTGTTAAGGGAAATACCAGGACTCGCGATAAAGTAATCAGAAGAGAAATGACCCTCGAAGAGAATGAGATCTACGATGCCACAGCTCTACGCAGCAGCACTGAGCGTCTGCAGCGGACTGATTTTTTCAAGGAGGTTGACATTGTTCCGGAATCAACCGGTAAAGAAAATCTCAAAGATATAATTGTCAATATCAAGGAGAAACCCACAGGCACCTTCAGCATTGGGGCAGGTTACAGCTCAGTTGACGGCTTTATGGTCATGTCCGAGATCAAACAGAGAAATCTACTGGGGCGGGGTCAGGATCTATCTCTTCAAGCCAACATTGGCGGCAGAAATACCCGCTACAACCTGAACTTCACCGAACCCCACCTGAATGATTCAGATCTTTTATTCGGCATGAATATTTATGACTGGGAAAGGGATTATGATGATTATGACAAGCACTCCCAAGGTGGCTCCCTGCGTTTCGGATACCCCATATGGGAAGAATGGCGTGTCTATACCTCGGTGGGCTACAATGAGTCTACTTTGAGTGATATCAGAGAGATAACTTCTGAAATTATCCGGGACTCCCTGGAGATAGAAACGACTCAATTCCTTACCCTCGGTTTCTCCCGGGACACTACAAACCGTCGTTTCAATCCAAGCCGGGGCTCGAACCATAAAATAAGCATCAAAAAGGCCGGCGACTTCATGGGTGGAGAAGCAGCCTATACTAAATTAGAGGGTACGACCAGCTGGTATTTTTCTTCCTTATGGGACACTGTGTTCCACGTAAAAGGCTCAGCAGGTTATGTCAGTGAGGATGAAGACAAAAAGCTGCCGGTTTATGAACGCTTCTACCTGGGAGGACTCAATTCTGTGCGCGGTTTCGAAGCCGGTGACATCAGCCCTAGAGATCCGGTTACCGATGAAAGGATAGGTGGAACTCATATGGGCTACATCAACCTGGAATACATTTTCCCCCTGGTTAAGGATGCCGGGTTAAACGGGGTGGTCTTTTTCGACAGTGGCTTTGTCAACAGGGAGGATGACGGCTGGTCTTTAACTAATCTCAGAAATAGCACCGGGATAGGTTTCAGGTGGATGTCACCCATGGGCCCCCTGCGGCTGGAATGGGGATACAATCTTGATCCTGAGGAGGATGAGGACACAAGCGTCTGGGATTTCAGTATAGGCGGCCGCTTTTAACAAGGTTGATCAGCATACAGTCTGAAAACCTGCATACCTTCGCTCAAGCAGAATGCCGGAACAGCAACGGCTTATAATTGTCAACCATCCTGCATGCCTGGCCCATGATACAGGTGGGAGCAATCACCCGGAAACCCCTGAGAGGCTGACCTGTATACTGGATCACTTACGTTCATCCGAGCTTGCTGACAGGATAGACATCAAAGAGCCCTGTAAGGCGGAGTTGAGTTGGCTAACCATATTTCACCAGGAAAATTATCTCCTCCGTTTTGAAGAAGCCGCCCTTTCCGGAAAATCTTTCTTTGATCACCCGGACAACCAGATTTGCTACGACTCCTATGAAGCTGCTCTTTTCTCCGCAGGGGCCGGACCAAGCGGAATAGATCTTTTGGAAAACGGTGAAGATCTGGTTTTCTGCGCCGTGCGGCCCCCCGGACACCATGCCGAAATAAATGCCTCCCTGGGCTTCTGCTTTTTGAACAATGCCGTTATCGCCGCCAGATACTGGCAGCGGGAATACGGCCGTACCAGACTGGCAATTATAGACTGGGATGCCCATCACGGCAACGGAATCGAGAGCGCCTTTGAAGAAGACCCGGATGTTTTGTATGTGAGCCTGCATGAACATCCCACCTACAGCTTCCCCGGCACCGGATTTGCCGAAGATAGGGGGTCTGGAGCCGGCAGGGGAACAACCCTGAATATTCCGTTACTGCCCGGTTCCGATGACAGGAGAGCATTAAAGGCTGCCGCCGACCGGATTGAACCAGCCCTGGCCGAATTCTCTCCGGAAAGACTCATCATCGCCGCTGGTTTTGACGGCCATGTTGATGATGACATGTCAGGGCTGGCTTATTCCACCGATTTTTACCGCATGATGGGTGATTTTGCCTCAGATTGGGGAACAAGGTTCGCCCAGGGCAAGGTCCTTACTATTCTGGAGGGGGGCTATCATCTGCCCAGCCTGGCTTCTGGAACTGTAGCCTACCTGGATTCTTTGAGTTCACGCTAAAGAGGTCTATCCATGTTTATCATAGAGTACATGACCACCCCGCCGGTTATCATCTCACCGGAAACTTCAATTCCAGAAGCCGGAAGGATCCTGAAAGACTATCATTTCCGCCATCTCCCTGTGGTGGGCAAAGATCAACGGCTGATCGGCATGGTTACTGATCGGGACATCCGATCAGCCTACCCTTCCACCATTCTTTCTCCTGATGAGATAAGAATCTTTCAGGCTGAATTGGAAAAAACCCCGGTAGAAACAATCATGTCTATCCCGAGGTTTGAACTCTTCGACTTTTCCACCCTGGATGATGCTCTGATTATTCTGGACCGGGAAAATATCGGTGCATTACCGGTGGTTGATGACAGTAAGAAGCTTATCGGGATATTTTCCATACGTGATCTTATGGCAGCCTACCGGAAAATCTTCGGCCTGGGCGAACGCGGTTCATCTATGATAGTAATAGAAGAACACGATGGCAGACGAAATCCACTTTCACGAATAGCCGCTATTCTGGAGGAGCACAATATCCGTTTTACCAGGCTTATCCGGACAGAAGCGGTCGATAATAAGCCTGACCGGATTTATCTCAGAGTGAACACTTACAACATCAGCGCGGTTCACAATGCTCTGCGTGAGGCAGGAATTACAGTTGTCCTGCCCGAGCGACGGTGAAGAAAACAGAAAGAAGAATTTCCCCGCCTGCAGAAGGCAACTTAAATATGAATATATTTTACCGTCCTGCCTGTTTAATGTTATATTTAAAAAATAAAGGCAAATATCATGATGCTCAGGAGAATAAGTGCAGCAATTCTTTTGTTATTGTTGATAGTGCTCCCTTTTATAAATTGGAGGGCAGGGGCAATATTATGGCTTTGCATAGGGATCACCTATATTTGTACTCAGGTATTAGGCGGATTTGTCAATAAAAATTATGATGAATGACCCTTTTAAGATAGCACAGCAGTACCGAATTATTAATGGTCTGTTTTAATCTTTTGCTTTTTTTAAATAAAAATCGGTTGTGGGCAGACACATGGATCAGGCCCTGTTTTATCCCGATAATGTCGCAATTGTCGGGGCTTCCAAGACATCAGGCAAGGTAGGCCATGACATCGTAGTCAATCTCGTGAGGGGAGGTTATAGGGGAGAAATCTTCCCTTGTAATCCTTCCGCTCTGGAGATCTTCGGTCTACCTTGTTATTCCGGTCCCAAACAGGTGGGGAAAAAGGTGGATCTTGCCGTGATCGTCCTGCCCAGGCTCAAAGTGCTCGACAGCGTACGGGAATCGATTTCCGCTGGAGTCCGGGCCGTAATAGTCATCTCATCCGGTTTCAGGGAATGTGATCCAGAAGGGGCTGAAACTGAAAAAGAATTGGCTGAGCTATGCAGAAGACACAAGGTATCCCTGCTGGGTCCCAACTGCCTGGGGCTTATAAATACCGACAACCTGATGAACGCCTCCTTTGCCGGTAACATGCCGGCGCCGGGCAATATTTCCGTAATCTCCCAGTCAGGAGCTCTATGTGCTGCCATACTGGATTCAGCTGCTTACCGCCATCTGGGTCTTGCCAAAATAATCAGCATAGGCAACAAAGCGGATCTCGACGAAAGCGATCTCCTTCTGCAGTTGGCTGAAGATGATAAGACCTCGGTCATTATTGCTTATCTGGAAGATATCGCTGTCGGCAATGAATTTGTCAAGGCTGCTACCGAGGCCTCATCAAGTAAGCCTGTAATAATCCTGAAGTCAGGAACCACTCCAGCCGGCCAAAAGGCGGCCTCTTCCCATACCGGTGTTCTTGCTGGAGCCGAAATTGCCTATGGAGCCGCCTTTAAACGATCCGGGGTCATTCGGGCAGATACCTATGAGGATCTGTTCGACTACGCCACCGCTTTTGCTATGCAGCCTCTGCCCCGGGGAAACCGGATCCTTATCGTTACCAATGCCGGCGGACCTGGTACCATGGCTGCCGATTCCGTAGAAAAATCCGGAATGCGGGTAGCCATGCTCGACCGCAATACTTCAACCGCCTTGAGAGAAAAACTGCCGGCTACAGCCAGTATAAACAACCCGGTTGATGTCTTGGGAGATGCCCCCCCGGAACGCTATGCCGCAGTTATAACTGCCGCTCAGAACGATGAATACGTGGACGGCATCATAGTCCTCCTTACTCCCCAGACCATGACTCTGCCTGCTGAAACAGCCAGGGCTGTTGCCTCCTGTCTCCAAAGAAGCAAACCAGTCGTAGCCGCCTTTATGGGAGGTGCCCATGTTTTACCGGGCAGAGAGGAACTGAGTGCTGCCGGCCTCCCCGATTACCCTTCTCCTGAACGGGCGGTTGAAGCTTTAAAAGCCATGGTGGAGTATTCTTCCTGGCTCAAGCGCCCACCCCGGGTAGTCACCAGATTCCGGGTAAACAGACGGCGGGTGGAACGGATAATTACCCGCAGGATTAGAACCGGCAGGCACAATGTTGGCGAAGTCAAGGCCAAAAATATCCTTCAGGCTTATGGTTTTCAGATTCCGGAAGGCTATCTTGCCACTAGTTCCAGGGAGGCGATGGAAGTTGCTGAACGCCTTGGTTATCCGGTAGCCATGAAGATCGTTTCGCCGGATATTATCCATAAAAGCGATCTCGGAGGAGTGAGGCTCAATGTTACCAACAGTGAAGGAGTAAGAGACGCCTTTGATCTTATGATGCTTAGAATCAGGGAGAATGCCCCCCGGGCCTGGATAGATGGTATTTACGTCGAAAAAATGGTAGACCGGGGCCTGGAGGTGATAATAGGCATGAACCGTGACCCCCAATTCGGCCCAATGCTTATGTTCGGACTCGGAGGTATCTTCGTGGAAGTAATGAAAGATGTTACTTTCTATCTCGCTCCCATCACTGAGGAAGAAGCCATCCAGATGCTGATGAGCACCAGGTCCTACGAGATTCTGAAAGGCAAACGGGGGCAGAAAGAGGTGGAACTTTCAGTAATCGCCAACGGCCTGCAGCGGATCAGCCAGCTTACCACCGACTTTCCGAAAATTAAGGAGTTGGACATAAACCCTTTTATTGTTGGCGAACCCGGGACTGACCCTATTGTGGCAGATGCCCGTATTACTCTGGATATAGGGGATAGATAACTTATGATCCATGAAATCCAGGCGGATAAATACGATCAAGACTGGAAGGACAAGTACCGGGATATGATTTCCACTCCGGCCAGGGCAGCAGCAAGGATAAAACCCGGACAGAGGGTATTTATCGGTTCTGCCTGTGCCGAGCCGTCCCAGTTGATCAGGGCTTTGACTGACCAGGCCCCGAACCTGGCTGATGTGGAAATTATCCAACTGCTTTCCAAAGGAGACGCTCCTTATGCCTCCCGTGAACTGGTGGATAATTTTTCGGTCAACAGCTTTTTCATCGGCAGCAATATTCGGGAATATATCCAGGAGGGCCTTGGTGATTATACCCCCATGATGCTTTCAGATATACCCAGAGTATTCAGGTCAGGACAGCTTC
>JBKHJR010000089.1:0-6839 GCA_046537975.1 Desulfurivibrionaceae bacterium | reverse complement strand
GGCTCGTATCATGTGCATTGCCCGGCACATGTAGACAGCACACCGAGTCTGCATATCACGCCCGGGGAAAAATTACTAATTCACTGCTTGGCTGGATGTTCGCAAGAATCTGTTATCCGGACTTTAAGAAGTCAAAATCTGTGGTCCGACACCATACAACATCACAATAAGGACAGCCAACAGACAAAAACCAATGATTCTGAATCCCTTCCCTGGATAAAGGCCAAGGGGGACATAGACAGCAGGGAAATCATAAAAAAGTACTTCCGGACTCGGGCTATCCATTTAGATAGTGAAGTTCTCTCTTTTCCTCCCTGCCTGAGATTTGGCTCCTATCATGATCAAAAAACCGGAGAACAGGTAAATCAGATCGTGGCAGCCGCCACTAATCTTGGTGATCGATCAGTTCAAGCTGTTCAACGGTTGTTTCTGGACCTTGAAACCAATAAAAAGACCGGGGCCAAAATGCTGGGCCCCATTCGGGGACGAGGCGTCTGGTTTTACCTGGATAAGGCTAAAAAAGAGCTGGTGATCGGTGAAGGTATAGAGACCACGCTTTCAGGAATGCAGGCCAGAGGGATGAATGGCGTCGCTACTCTCTCCGTAAGTGGAATGAAGAATATCAGGCTGCCTGAAGAAACTGGAGTGGTGTACATCCTGGCAGATTCTGATTCGCCACCGGCGGGGGAGGCCAAGGAAGGATATTCCGGCCAACGGGCGGCCATATACTTGGCCGCCCGGCTGGAAAAGGAAGGGAAAAACGTATACCTGGTCTCACCTGATGATACATGCTTTACTGATGATCCAGCAAAACTGGACTTTAATGATCTGCTCAAGGAGGACCCGAGCGGGCGGTCGATCCGGTACAGATTTGAACAGGCCATTCCACTGCAGGAGCTGGGATGGAATCCACCTCAGCAGGAAAACAAAGGATCAGGGCATGACGATGATGCCAGCTTTCCGGCGGAGACCCTCCAAGCCCTTCATGAAATGAACCGGAAATATGCTGCTGTTCTTCTTTCCGGCAGGTTCCGCATTATCAGGGAAATGTACGACCAAGTGGAAAGAAGGCATACCATTGAGTTTCTGGAAATATCGTCCGTGCACAACTTCTTTGCCAATCAGAAAGTCCTGGTCCCGGCAGGAGAAAATCAGATGACCTATAAACCTATAAGTAAAGTCTGGATGTCCTGGCCGGAGCGCCGAACCTATGACAGCGTGGTTTTTGATCCCGGCGGCAGGAACTCGGATAAATTCTATAATTTATGGCGTGGATTTGCCAGAAAACCGGAAAAAGGTGACTGGAGCCTGATGCAGCACCATATTGCCCATATTATCTGCGGCGGGAGTCCGGAGCTATACAACTACGTTATTTCGTGGCTGGCCCGCATTATCCAGGACCCGGGCGGGGAAAGACCCGGAGTCGCCATTGTTCTTAAAGGCAAGAAAGGTACCGGCAAAGGCGTCTTCGTGGACTCCTTCGGCAAGATCTTCGGTGAGGCCTTCATTCCTATTTCCACCCGGAAAGGCTTTACCGGCAATTTCAATATGCATCTTTCCAAGTGTATTCTGGCTTATCTGGATGAAGCCACTTGGGGAGGCAATAAGCAGGACGAGGGCCAACTTAAGACCCTGATCACCGAAGATACGCTTCTGTTTGAACCCAAAGGAATAGATTCCCTGACCTTGAAGAATAATCTCAACGTTATCATCTCATCCAACGAAGACTGGGTAATCCCGGCGACCGAGGATGAGCGCAGGTTCCTGGTTCTTAATGTGGATGATTCCAGAATGCAGGACACCGAGTATTTTCAGGCCCTGGACAGACAGATGAGTCAAGAGGGCGGAATCGAGGCGATGATGTATGATCTGGCTCATTGGGAATACTCCCTGTCTACTCTCAGAAATGCCCCTAAGACTGAAGGACTGGCTGAGCAGGTTGAGCAGACCATGGATATTGTTATGTGCTTCTGGCGTGATGTTCTGACAAGGGGATACTTATTGACTGACAAGGAAACCGGCGCTCCTGTAGGGGCCATGGAGGGCCGGGATGATAATGAATGGCCGGAAATTGCCTGGAAACATGAAATTTTATATGAATTCCAGAAGAAATACGCCTGGGGACAAAAGTATGTCCCGGGTGAGACAAGATTCTGGACAAAGACCTATGAATGGTGGCCTGCCGGCAGAAAAGCCAAGGGGCGTGCCCCCGTGCCCAATAAAGACGGGAAACGGCCACCATCTATAGAATTGCCCCCTCTTACAGAAATGAGAAGGATGTTTACAGACTACACCGGGATCAAATTTGAAAACGAGGATGGTGACGACTTGCTCGATGAGCCCTGGAATAACCAGTTCTGACATATCCCATGTCAGACCGTCAGGGGTTGTCAGACCCGCAGAAATCGGGCCTGACCGCCGAACTCCCTGGCACACCGGGAGTTGTCAGACCGTCAGGCCCTGCTTTCTGTATTTTCATCTGCTGAGAAAAACAAACCGAGATTGTAAAACGAAAAATCACGAAGAGTAAAAATTTCAATGAAGCCATAGCCGGTCCGACAGGTCTGACGAGTCTGACATTCATTGCGAGAGAGGCCATACAGCCGTCAGACCTATACTCTCTATTTTGAAAAAGGTCTGACAGGTCTGACGGAACGGCAATACGGTACTTGGCCGCTAAAGGGGCGGCCCCTTCCTGATATACCTCGCAGCAAGGCGGGCAGGGACTTTCCGGGAGTCGGATTTAAAGATCAAGCTCTATTTTAGGTGAAATTTGTTGACATTATTAGAACTTTTGATAATTTTACCTATAAATGTAAATTAATATAGGTTTTATTATCATGAGATCTCAAAAAACTGCCGTCCACAGAGCAGTTGAAGTATTCAAAAATCACGGTGGTGTTATGCGTACGGGGCAGGCCCTTCGGGCGGGCATTCACCCGGCAACGCTCTATGCCATGCGTGACTCGGGAGTTATAGAGAAAATAAGCCGGGGGTTGTATCGCCTTGCCAGCAGCCAGCCGTTGGGCAATCCCGACCTGGTAACCGTAGCAGCCCGGGTTTCAGGGGGAGTCATCTGCCTGATTTCCGCGCTGTCTTTTCATGAGCTTACCACCCAGATCCCTCATGAAGTACATGTTGCGCTTCCATACGGGGCGGAGGAGCCTCGTTTGGAACACCCGCCGATCAGAGCCTATCGGTTCTCCGGGCAGGCATATACCGAGGGAGTGGAAAGCCATGAACTCGACGGTGTTGCTGTACATATCTACAGTCCGGAAAAGACACTGGCCGACTGCTTCAAATTCAGAAACAGGGTAGGCCTGGATACGGCAATAGAAGCAATTCGTTTTTACAGAGACCGCAGACAGGTTGATGTGGAGGCCCTCATGCATTATGCGGCCGTTTGCCGGATAAAAAAGGTTATCCGTCCTTATCTGGAGTCACTTTTATGAATGAGGAAAATTCCAAGAACCTTTCTGCCTCAGTACATCAACGGCTTCTCAACAAAGCTAAAGAATCTTCACGCCCTTTTAATGAACTCCTGCAGCATTACGCGATCGAGCGGTTTCTTTACCGGCTTTCCATGACCGCTTATGCGGAAAAGTTTTTCCTTAAAGGGGCCCTCATGTTTTCTGTATGGAGCGGGCCATGGACTCGGCCTACCATGGACATAGATCTTCTCGGCCAAATCGACAACAGCCTGGAGACGATTGTTGCTGCTGTAAAAGAGGCCTGCGAAGTAAAAGTCGAGGCGGATGGACTCTCTTTTGACCCAGAAACCGTGGCTGCTGAAAGAATCGTTGAGGATGCCTTTTATGAAGGAGTACGTGTGCGCATGCAGGGATTACTCGGCAGCGCTCGTATAAATCTTCAGGTGGACATTGGTTTTGGGGATGAAATTGTGCCGGGATCCTATAGGATCTCGTATCCTGCGCTTCTTGATTTCCCTGCTCCGGCATTGAAAGGTTATACTATGGAGAGCACCATTGCCGAGAAATTCCAGACCATGGTGAAGCTTGGCGTGCTGAACAGCCGTATGAAGGATTTTTATGATATATGGATGCTGTCCAGGTCTTTCAACTTTAAGGGTGAAATGCTGGGCCATGCGATTCATAGAACATTCACGAATCGAAATACACCGTTTAATGCTGCACCAGCGATTTTCCATCCCTCCTTTATCAAGGATGAGAACAACCGCCGGCAATGGCGGGGCTTTGTGAGAAAAGCCAAGCTTGCCGATGCACCAGAAAATTTCGAGGGCGTTGTTGAGGCGATAAGGGTATTTCTGGAACCTATTACAGCTTGTCTCGTTCAGGAGCGATCATTTCACGGTATTTGGCATGCACCGGGACCCTGGCGTTAATTGACCAAACTCCCCACTGTGCAAGCCTCCGCCTTCCGGAGTGGTTAAACAGATCAAGCAAAAAGGATCTGGTGTACGGGTTTTCATATCTATTTTTGAAGATTTAGGGAATTGCCTGAGCGGTTTTTACAAAAAAGGAAAGGGTGATACACGGGCTCAGAATAAGGCAATTCGGAAAGCCGGTGACAGGGCAGTTAATTGGTATAACAGCCGGGAATGATTGTCGCCTTGTTATTGTTGTGTTTAGCCAGTCCTTCCATGGCCCCAACCTGAAAATGTTGATGGGAGATATTTGCCATGGATTCTTAGCCGGACCGCCCTTATGAATATCCTGTAAGGTAAGGAGTAAGCTCGCTTTTGACTTTTATCTTTCAGTATCATTTGGCCAAGAGCAAAAAATAACAATTAATTCTGTTGCCACTCAGTCGGGTAGAAATAAAAAGTTCTTAAGATCGAAAATGACAGAAAATGACAGAAAGTGACCAAAAATGATAGGTTGCTGAAATTTTTAAAAATTTTTGTTTGACTCCCAGCACCGGAAAACATATATTGATAGTAATCAACCTGGCAGTGTGTAGGTTAACTGCTTTTTCCTTTCCTCCCGTCCAAGGAGAATAAATACCTGGGCGCTCCAACGTCGCATTGCGGCTGCCGGGAGTTTAAAGATAGAGCATAGCTTGGATTGAGCCAGCCCTCGGCGCAGGCCGGATAGAGAGCCGGATTGACGAAGCGGCAATGGCGAGTACTGTCGGCCTGTCGTATGATTTATGGAGCAGGATCGGCGGCAGGAGTTACTACAGGATGCCTGGCTGATGTCCCCATGTACATACAGCTCCAGCAGGTAGTGCGTCACTCCGACGCTGATAAGCGCGGAGTGACGCACGGGGCAAGGACTTCCTAACTATCTGTAAAAACACAGAATAAAAGGAAGTCCCGAAAAATGACGCCGCTCCATATCCAGCCCAGGGCAGTAGGAAAAAGAACGGCGTCAGCCCGGCTAACCACCCCGCACCATAAGACCGACCAGCCGGAATAATCGGGGGTTCCGGCCGCCTCCTCTCACACAATCCCGCTGCCATGCAGCAGGGACGGAGGCCGCACGAACTCATCGAACATACCCAGAGGAAGTGGTCGGCATAGCACAATAGTTGCTTCCTCTTTTTGCCGGGCATAATCGAGCTATCCTATTCCTTTTCCTTTTTAGAAAACCGCGCGGCTTTCTAATGGGACTCAAGGCTTGAAACAATGAGCCGAAAAACTCAATTAAAAAAAGAACTACATAACCTAGCCGCACGTACTCCCGGCTCCGGTAAGACTCACGATGCAAGGAAGGCAATCGCGCAGCGATTAGCTAATACACTGCATCAAATTGGCTATCCCCTCCGATCCATTTCAGAAATCAGGGTGAAGCACATAGAAACCTATGTCCAGCAGAGAAAACAGGAAATACGGGTCCGTAGCATCCATAACGATATGACTCATATCCGCCAGATCTTAAAGGAGGCGGGAAAACACAAAATAGCTGAACATAACCGATTACGCAACGAACGGCTGTGCGGCGGCAAAGCAGAAAGAATTCCAGCCCGGACTGCCCCGGACCCAAAAACTGCGGAACAGATCATATCCACAGCTTCTGAAAAAGATGCCGGTGTCGGGGCTGGGCTCCAGCTGCAAAAAGAACTGGGATTAAGATCGGAGGAAGCTGTCAAATCGGTCAAATCACTTGGCACATGGGAAAGGCAGCTACAACAGGGTGATAAGGTACGGGTAGTGTACGGGACTAAGGGTGGCCGTCCCCGGGACACCAGGGTTCCAAATGTACAACAGGCCCTGACAGCAGTCAAAACAGCTAGAGAAGTAGCCGATCAACGTGCCGGGAAACTGATAGATAAGCCTAACATCGACTCCGCTCTACGCCGATACAACAGAGTAGCTGCCCAAGCCGGGGCAAAAGGGGCACATTCTCCGCATTCTCTTAGATATTTTTACACCCAGAATATACAAAATAAATACCAGGAACAGGGTTACAGCCAACAGGAGGCCCGTGCCCTAACAAGCCAGGATCTTGGCCACGGCGACGGCCGCGGCCGGTGGGTCGCCTCAGTATATAATACACATTGAAAACCCAAAATCCATCTCGGAAATTTCATTTCTCTGTCCAGATACGACATTTTATCCCCGTCATCAAATATAGGCTTTTTCCCTGTCAAAAATCTCTAAGCATTCCTGGACTGCTATGTCAAAAATTCTTTAAAGACCTTTTTAACATAAGGTAACCCGGCAATGGGAACCATGTTATAAAGGTAGACCTTTTTGAACGGAGGAGTTCTTCCCGGCTTAAGTTCAGTTAATTAAACAGGTACATCAAAAATCCAGGGGGCTGGCCGCCTCTTTACGGGTTCGGCTTTTGATGGTGTGAGTGTAGATCATGGTGGTCCGGACATCGCTATGCCCCAAAAGCTCCTGGATGGTGCGG
>JBKHJR010000088.1:0-6911 GCA_046537975.1 Desulfurivibrionaceae bacterium | reverse complement strand
TACCTGTAGTCTCTGCAGTGGGGCATGAGGTGGATTTTACCATCGCCGATTTCGTGGCGGATCACAGATCCGCCACCCCCACAGCTGCTGCCAGGGAAATCCTGCCCAACCGGGAGACCTTGCGCCGGGACCTGCTGAAATTAAGAAAAAGAGCAGGTGCTGCTATCAATCAGAAAATAGAGACCTGCAGACAACACCTCGTACTCCAGCGCCGGCGTCTGGGCGACCCTGTCTCTCTTCTCAGTCATTTCCGGCTCCGGCTCGACAATCTCCAGCTCAGACTGAATACCGCGGTCAAAACTGAATTAAACTACAAGAGGTACCATTACCAGAGGGTATTGGCCAGATTCAAGGGGCAGAGACCGGATATTCAGATAGCCCATCAGAGATTCCAGCTCAGAACTGAATCGGAAAGACTGGTCATCTTTATGCAGCGGCAGTTGGAGAATAAAAGAAACCGGCTGACCAACATTACTTCCCGCCTGGAGGCGGTAAGCCCGCTTGCCGTTCTGGAACGGGGGTACGCCATTGTCAGCAGATTACCAGGTCAGGAAATAATTGAAGACAGCGGGCAGGTAGAGGAAGGCGACAGAGTGGAGATCAAGCTGCATAAAGGAGTAGTAAGAGGCAGACTGACTGAAATCACCAGAAACACCAAAAAACAGCCTTGAAGCCTGATCAGTCAGAATCACCTGTAGTCCGGTTTAAACTGTATGTCCGAATTTCTGAATTAAAAGTTAAAAAAAATCCGAGGAGCAAAAATAACAATGATAGATCTACACAGCCACTGCATACTGAGTGACGGGGCCTTAATACCTGCTGAACATTTGCGGCGGGTGGAAAACATGGGCTACGAAGCCATAGCCATTACCGACCACGCCGATTCATCCAACCTGGACCATATTATCCCACGGTTGATCAGGGCGGCTGAAGAACTCAATCCATTATGTTCGACCCGCCTTCTGCCCGGTATTGAGCTGACACACATCCCCCCGGCACTTACCGCGAAACTTGCTAAGCGGGCAAGGGAACTCGGGGCTCTCCTGGTGGTTGTTCACGGAGAAACCATAGTGGAGCCGGTCAAGGAAGGGACAAACCGGGCTGCCCTGGAGGCGGATGTTGACATACTCTCTCATCCCGGCTTCATCACCCAGGAAGAGGCTGCTCTGGCTGCAGAAAAAGGTATATTTCTGGAAATCTCCGGCCGCAAGGGCCACTGCCTGACCAATGGCCATGTGGCGAAAATGGCTGAAAGAACAGGAGCAAAAATGGTAGTCAACAGTGATGCCCATGCTCCGGGAGATTTCCTGAGTCCGGAAATGGCCAGGAAAGTAGCCCTGGGATCAGGCTTGTCACCGGCCCGTTATGACAGGATAAGAGAGGATATGAGGGAATTTGTGGAAAGGATCAGGAAGTAGGAAATCAGGATTAAGCTGTTCGGAGTCAAGGCCCCTTAACCTAAAGCCCATTCCTACTTCTGATTTTTCAGGTTTCAATCTTTATAGCCTTCCCCACTTTCTCATCAATAACTTCAGACCGATGCGCCTCACTGTAGTCATTGTCTTTGCGC
Source organism: Desulfurivibrionaceae bacterium (assembly GCA_046537975.1). Taxonomy (GTDB): domain Bacteria; phylum Desulfobacterota; class Desulfobulbia; order Desulfobulbales; family SURF-16; genus JAWLDV01. The sequence continues at coordinate 5,341 of JBKHJR010000088.1, read as the reverse complement.
AGGGCAGTGGTAGCCTTGCCAAAGCTCATTCTTAGTTTTCTGCTCTGGACCAGTTCCAATGCCTTGTTAATTCTTTGCTGAACCTCTTCCTGGTCCAATCCTTCGGCATGGCCCAGCGGTCCCAGTTCTTTAATCCTGGCGGTATACTCCGTTATCAATTTGACGAAACGAGGCGCTTCAGCTGCCGAGGCCCATTGCAGGTTGTACCTGTCCTGGTGTATTCCCACCTCACCCAGTATCTTGTGGATCAGGGTACTAACTCCCATGGCATCATAATTACCTAACTGGTAATGACATTCACCAAGCTGTCAGCCACCGGTAAAAATTCCTGCTGCTCCTTCGGCAAATCCCTGCAGAATAAAAGAGGGATCAATGCGGCCGGTACACATAACCCTTATAGTGCGGAGATTGGGGGGATACTGGTAGCGGGCGACCCCGGCGGCGTCAGCTGCGGCATAACAGCACCAATTGCAGAGGAACCCCAGTATCCTGGGATTATAATTTTCCTGACTCATATATTAACACCTGTATAAAGAAGTTTTGGGTTTTAGGCTGAACGTCGGAAGCCAAAAGTACTTCAGCGGCCAATTCTGTCCCCTGATCTCTGACTTCTATCCTCAATCCTCAGTCTTTTGTCCTTTGCCTCCGAAGGCCTCGATCTGGGCCTGAATCTGTTCGGCTGTAAAGCCCCCCATGGATATGGCGAAAGTGGGACACCGGGAGGCACAGATACCACAACCTTTACAGGAGGCGGCAATAGTTTCTGCCTTGGGTTTCTTCCCTTCCTTGACCATCTGTATTGCGTTATAGGGACATAAAGTGGCACATATGCCACAGCCGATACACTTCTCCTTATCTATAACCGAGACAATGGGAGGCACCGTAACTTCTCCCTGATAAAGCGGACTGGCAGCCTTACCTGCAGCGGCCTGGGCCTGGGCTATAATTTCGTCCACTGGCTTGGGGGAATGGGCCAGACCACACACATAGACGCCGTCCACCGACATTTCTACAGGTCGGAGTTTGACATGGGCCTCCATATAAAATTTATTCTCGTTAACAGAGAGCTTGAGTTTTTGACTCAGATCCTCGGTTTCCTCCGGAACCATTCCCACACTGAGAGCTATGAGTTCCGGATTGAAAGAAACGTCTTCGCCGAGAATGGGATCATACCAGGAGACATCTATGGAATTGCCCTTCTTGGCTACAACAGGCCGCCTTGAAGTCTCATAGGGAATGAAAACCACTCCCTTGTCTCTGGCTTCTTTATAGGCATCTTCAGCGTAACCGTATGTTCTCATGTCACGGTAGAGGACAATTACCTGGGAATCAGGATTTATTTCCTTTATTTTCAGAGCGTTCTTGACTGCATTATTACAGCATACTTTGCTGCAGTAATTAAGATCCTCACCCCGGGATCCGGCACACTGGATCATGACCACTGAATTCGGAGCCCGGTTCTTGGCTTTGCCAGCGAGTCTGGTTTCAAGGTCCTTTTGGGTGACAACTTTTTTGGTCTGGCCCAGCATGTAGAGGTCAGGGCGGTATTCTCTGCCGCCGGTAGCCAGAACAATCACCCCGTGGTCAATATTATGTTCCGTCTCTTTTTTACCGGAAACTGTTTTGACCACCGAGGAAAAGTTGCCGACAAAACCAGTGACTTCCTGCAGCTGACTGGAAGTGTAGACCACGATATTCTTATTCTTCTTGATCCTGTCAAGGATAGCTTTTATGGCGGAATCGGTATCTTCCCCCGCCAGAGTCCACTTCATATCGGCAAGATGACCGCCCAGATAACTGTTTTTTTCCACCAGGGTACATTTAAACCCCTGACCGGCAAGACTTTCAGCCGCAGTCAGGCCGGCAATACCACCACCGATTATCAGGACTCCGGGGTGAACCGGAACCTTATGTTCCTCCAGGGAGGTGATGCGACCAGCCTTGGCCACACCCATCCGGACCAGGTCTTTGGACTTGTCAGTTGCTGCTTCCGGCTCATTGGCATGAACCCAAGAACACTGGTCCCGTATATTGACCATTTCAAAGAGACAGCGATTGAGTCCGGCATCCTTAAGGGTCTCCTGAAACAGGGGTTCATGGGTGCGCGGCGAACAGGCAGCCATAACCACCTTATTAAGGTCATGTTCCTTTATTTTATCCTTAAGCATTTCCTGAGCATCCTGGGAACAGCTGTACATGCTGTTAGTACAGTAAACTACATTTTCTATCCCCCCGGCATATTCAGCAACCTGCTCAACATCTACCGTATTGGCGATATTAATACCGCAACTACAGACAAAAACCCCGATACGCGGCTCTTCCGTCTCTGAGACCTCCTGTTCTTCGGGATAGGTTTTAACAACATACTCCTTGCCTCTGGACTCTTTAAGCAATGAGGAGATAGCTCCGGCTGTAGCGCTGGCCTGAGTCACGGATTCCGGAATATCCATGGGACCTTTGAAGGATCCAGCGACATATACCCCTTCCCGCGAGGTGTTCAGAGGAGCAAAATCATTAGTACGGCAGAAGTCGTATTTATTTAATTCAATATCAGTCAACTTGGCCAAATCCTTTGCTCCGGCCGGTGAATCAAGCCCAACGGAGAGCACGACCATATCAAATGATTCGAAGTGGTGGGACTCGCTCATAGTGGAATAGGTCAGTTTCAACCGGTTCTTCCAGGGCATTACATCGGCAATCCTGGCCCGGACAAACTTAATGCCGAACTCTTCTTCCGCCCGGAGACGGGCGGCATCGAAATCCTTTCCCTGAGTCCGCATGTCTATATAAAAAATAGTTATCTCGCAATCAGGGTCATGCTCTTTAGCAACCATAGCCTCTTTGATTGCATACATGCAGCAGACTGATGAGCAGTAGCCATTATCACAGCCCAAGTCACGAGAACCAACGCACTGGAGGAAAGCAATTTTCCGTGGATGCCGATTATCGGAAAAGCAGCGGACTTCACCTTCCGCCGGACCTGACGGATTAAGGAGGCGTTCAAACTCCAGACTGGTAAGGACATCAGGATGTTTACCGTAGCCAAATTTTTCCAGTGCTTCTTCAGGCACCCTGCCGAAACCAGGAGACAGGACTACTGCCCCGATGCTGAGCTCCTTCTCTTCTGCTTCCTGGGTAAAATCAATGGCACGACTACGGCATACCGGCACACATATCTGACAGGTCCCGTGTTTTAAATGCAGGCAGGCATCGGGATCTATATAATAAGTAGCAGGTACCGCCTGGGGATAATCGATGTGAATAGGCCTGGTAATAGCCAATCCCTCATTATAGGCGTCCTCGGCATGACGGGGACAATAAGTTGTACAAAGGCCGCAGGCCGTGCACTTATCCGCATCAATATAGCGGGGGCGCTGATTTAACCTCGCCGTAAAATTACCCGCCTCCCCTTCCAGGGAAAGGAGGTCGCTATTGGTCAAGATTTCGATATTCGGAGACCGACCGGCCTCTACCAGCTTAGGCGCCAGTATTCAGAGGGAACAGTCATTGGTCGGAAACGTCTTGTCCAGCTGCGCCATTGCTCCGCCAACAGAGGGCGCTTTTTCCACCAGATATACATAATATCCCAGCTCGGTAAGATCCAAGGCAGTCTGGACACCGGCGACACCGCCGCCGACAACCATAACAGAGCCTGAATTATTTTTTACTGTATTTGCCATGATAACTCTATGTTTAGGGTTTAAGGTTCATCAAGATTCAGGGTTCCCCTTTTCTACTTTTATAGCACAAACTTTATACTCGGGGCTCCGGGACAGACGATCAAGGTGATTGAAGGTCAGAAGGTTTATGGGAGCCTCAGCAAAATGATAAGGAACAAAAACAGTTCCAGGCTGAGATCGTTCGGTCAGCCTGGCCCTGATATTTACTGTACCCCGGCGGCTTGTTAGTTGCAACCAGTCTCCGTCTGCAAGATTCATCTTTCCGGCATCAGCTGGATTAATTTCCGCAAATCCCTCCGGGCACAACTCTTCTAAGGCCCTGGTCTTCCTGGTCATGCTGCCGAAGTTATACTGTTCCAACTCGCGGCCGGTGGTCAGAATATAGGGGTACTCCTCATCCGGCAATTCACCGGGTCCGACATATTCCTCGGGTACAAACATTCCCCTGCCCTTGGTAAACTTACCTACATGGAGAACAGGAGTTCCAGGATGGTCCTTATCAGGACAGGGCCATTGGAGTCCCTCACTCTCGATCCGTTCATAGCTGATACCGGCATACTGAGGCAGCAGCGAAGCTATCTCTTCAAAAATCTGCGCCGGAGAGCTATAATGCATGTTATAGCCCATCTTACGGGACAGACGGCAGAATATTTCCCAGTCCGGCAAAGCCTTTCCAGGGGGAGAAACGGCCTTCCTTACCCGCTGAACCCTTCTCTCGCTACAAGTAAAAGTACCGTCCTTCTCAGCGAAGCAAGCGGCCGGCAGCACTACATCAGCCATCCGAGCGGTATCAGTCAGGAAAATATCCTGAACCAGAAGAAAGTCAAGTTCCTTAATGGCCTGGACAGCATGACCGGCATTAGGGTCTGCAAGAACGGGATCTTCACCCATTATGTAAAGGCTTTTTATGTTACCGTTTATTATATTGTCCCAGACTTCAGTGGCAGCCTTACCCGGACGGCGGGGGAGTTTAACTCCCCATTCTTTTTCATAGCGGGCAAAGACCTCGTCCGCGGTGAGTCCGGAATAACCGGGAAGAGTATTAAAAAGCGCCCCCATATCACAAGCGCCTTGGACATTGTTCTGGCCCCTTAAGGGATTAACGCCGTTGCCGGGTTTTCCCAGCTTACCGCAGAGCATGGCCAGATTGCCCACGGATTTTACATTATCGGTGCCCACGGCATAATGGGCAAGGCCCATACCGTAATAGATAGCCGAATTCTTTCCTGGGCTGGCATAAAGTCTTGCCGCCCGGCGAATATCATCTTCACTTATACCCGTTATCCCGGCGGCATATTCCGGGGTGTATCCATCGACCAGGTTTCTGAGTTCTTCAAAGTCTTCGGTCCGCTGCTCAACAAATTCATGGTCCCAGAGGTCTTCTTCTATTATGACATTACACATGGCATTAAGCAGGGCGACGTCGCTACCGGGCTTATTGGAAAGCCAGATATCAGCACGCCTGGCAAGATCAGTGCCCCGGGGATCCACGACCAGCAGTTTTGCCCCCTCATCCACGGCCTGATTAATCCTTAGACCGATGACCGGATGGCAGGGATCAGGATTGGAGCCGATGAGCATTATGACATCAGCCTCTTTAATGTCCCCGATGGAATTGGTCATTGCCCCGCTGCCGAAGGCTGCTGCCAGACCGGCAACGG
>JBKHJR010000087.1:0-7106 GCA_046537975.1 Desulfurivibrionaceae bacterium | reverse complement strand
ACGCCCGGCATGGGCGTGATCTTATGGGGTGAAAGTCCCCTGTATGTAAACCCTGGTACTGTCTGATAACGCTGTCATCACGCGCGGCTTTGTAGTGGAGGCGAAGCCGCAACGAAAAAGCCGCGCAGTGCTTGGCCTTGTTAAAAACTGATGCGGATCCCGCTGACAGCCATGGCTGAAGCCAATAACCCGAAAACCGTAAATATAGATGCAGCCCACAGATACCGTCTTTTGCTTTTGAGCACACGATTTTTATGAGCTTTAATTTTTTCAGGCATCCGAATGTCGATCGCTGACTCTCTAGGGAAAACCCCGGCGAATGCTAATGTGAGCCCAATGAAGAAGGCGGCCAGTATTGCTATTCGGAATCCTTCAGGCACATCTGATTTATAGAGAAAAGCCGCTCCACCGCCAATTAGCGCTGCATTGATAGTTATTAGCAGCTTCAGAACTTCATTAGCCGTTACAATGTTAGCTTTGACCGTTTCGTAGCCCCATTGAATATAAAAGGCCTCGTCCTCGGTGGTTGCCCGAGATTTACCCTGAACAACTTTTTCGCCAGTCATTTTTCAACCGTGACTGTATTTCTTGTGCCGCATTTTGGACAATTGACCACATAGGTTGGTGGCCTCGGAACATTGTCGTCCATCAAAAACATCGTCGCACCTTCCGTTTCAAAGGTTACCGTCTGTTCGCAATTTGTGCATGTATAAGCTACAGAAGCCATTTTCTCTCTCCATTTTTTAACGCTGCGGGTCAGGGGGGGCTTGCAGCGCAGCGGGAAGCGTCCCCTACACCCGGCTTGTTATGCCTTAAGTTTGCCTTTGAAAAATAAAATCTGAGTTTTCATGTGGTTTAAAACTATAGTGATAACGGATTACATCAGCTTCATACTCAACACTAAAACCTTTAGACTTTCGGTCATTTATTACTTCATCAGCAGACTGATAAGGCGGAAAATATTTAATTTGGCCATTACAAAAGCCATATATATCAATTTCTTTGATATATACACTTACATCAGGCTGTATCTGAATTTTATTCAGGACTTGTAAAACGCAAATCCCTTCAATAACCGCAAATTTGTTGGAAATAATTTTATCTAAAAGACGATCATAATCAATGTAATTCACGTAACCACCTTTATTTTCTTGAACGAAATCGTCTAATTCAATAGTTGAAAGGCATAGTTCTTTGGCTATTTTGGCTGATAATGTTGTCTTACCAACACCATCAACACCGTCTATAGAAACAATGCCCTTTGAATTCAACAGCTTGTTCTTCAGGGCACTTACTAATGCTTTTTCAGTACCATGAATCTTGATATCCAATAATCTTTCCAAGGCATAACCGCCCAGCGTAACCGGATGGTTTTGGAACGCCAACGGAAAAGCCAGTCCGCGTTGACACTGTGGTAAGAAATGTTGACGAATCAATCAACATTTCTAATCAACTGAGTTTGATTGCGATTTTTCGGTCGAAAATGCCAAATAAAAGATGCTCCCAATCATACAAAGCACTAAAGATTGAACCAAAAGCAAAAAACTATTTACTTGCATTGCTCCTTCGCGAAAGTCATATGATTCTGGCGGTATCAAAAAGAAATGATGTCCTACATTAAGAATAGCACCACCGCCATCTATCGTGAAAGGAGGGAATAAAAACAGTGCTATTAAACAGATTCCAATAACATACAACGTTGCTTTCTGTTTTCGATTCATCTGCTCTCCAAATTAAATGTATAACGTTCCGGCTAACCAGCGCCGCCAAGGACTTACGCCAAAAAGCAGCATTGTGTCCGGCGTCTGGTTAAGCCGGTGGTTCGGCTCATTGTAATCTTTCGATAAATAAACTCCAGTAAAACTCTGCGGCGCCTTCTTGTGATAATTCTTTGGATTCTGCCATACCATAACGAGACATCCCCATTGGGCGTAAATACTGAGAATATCCATCATTTTCTACCGACAGAGATTCGTTAAATTGATTCCGAGAACTCGTGATTCCACCATAATATGCAATACCGCCAATAAATGAGTTATCTCCGCCAGTCCAGATCGTACATTCGGACGCCTTCGCACCATCATCGTAGATTGACGCAGTAAAACAATTTGCATCAATTCGCTTAAATTTAGCAGTGATATTGGCGTTTCGTTCTTGCAGTTCATTAAGCGAAGCTTCAAAATATCTTGCTATATACTCGAATGAAGATTCCAAAAAATCATCGACTTCTCTATCAGTGAATTTCTTTTTCACTCTCAAATTGCTGGAGCGAGGGCGCGATTCATTATTTGAAATGGTTGAAGCCTTGTCTTGGGGGTTATCAACCTTTGAAAAACCCATTTCTTCGACAGCGGCACGAATGTCTTTAGCAATCTGAGTTAATGCTTCTGCTTGATTCGGAAACATGGACACAGGCTTTCCATCTATGGGAGTGGCTCTCAATGATCCAAAGGGCGAACTTGTCCAATCACAAGGGTGGAGAATAACTGGTATGACTTTTGCGGAGCCCTCTTTGTCTTTTTCCAGTGCCCTCATCATTTCTTTATCATAGCAATAATCCGATGATAGAAAATTGGCACTAATTAACAGCAAAATAATATCCGCGTTTTCAAGTTCCGCACTTATATTAGAGTGTATGTCATTTCCTGCTCCAATGCGTCTATCGTGCCAAGCACGAATAAGCCCTTGTCTCTTGAGCATTGCTAAATGTACTTCAAGTTCATTCCTTAGTTCTTCATCTTTATGCGAATATGAAAAGAAAAGATTTGCCATTTTTAAATCCTCAATTCCTTGGACCATAGGAAGCTTTTACTTATATCAACTTTTTATGCGAAGTTATGAAATCTTTTTCAGAAATGCTATTAAGTTCCCGATAGAGAAGGATTCTTGGTTAAGGTGCAATTTATCCCAAAGATCAAATATTTCTTTTTCTCTTTTATTTGGAGGTCGCCCACCACCACCGCCTTTAGGGCAATCATTAGTAGCAAGAGAAATATTTATATCCTCTTGCTTGATAGAAATACGGACACAGATTGGCACCCCATCTTTCTTCCTGCGGTTTATCTGCTCATTCACCCAATTTGATTCTATGTCAGAGATGTCTCTTTCGCTTGTACCAATTTGTATCCTTATTGACATTTGAACCTCTTTTATTGCTTGCCGAACTAGTAATTGACCAGTTTTTTTCTTGATATCGTTACAGTATCTTTCAGGCTATTTCTGTCAATCGCTTTGTTTTGACAGGAAAAATTAAGTTGTTGACAGACTGAAACTGGATATACGAAATTCAGGATAATATTATATCTGTTAATGATATACCAGATTTCAGGCTCAGCTCATGAAAACTATTCCAGCCGAGGTTCAGGCAGATTTTAATCTGTGAAAAGTACGGCTTTAATTCCCACGATCCTCGCACCCTTCCTCATCTTACCCAAAAACTCAAGGAGAAAAACAGAGCCGGGCTCAGCAGAGTCAGGCTGAAAACGCTGTCCCGCTGTTTTTCAGTCTCTATCCCTCCAACAGGAAGAAAAACCGGGAGTATCAGAAGCGATCCGGAGAACCGGGTTTATAACCAGCAAATCTGCTGAAACACTGATTGCCCGGGTGCCCCGGAATCTCCCGGGGCGGATACCTATGACTTATAGCTCCTCACTGTAAAAACAAGTACGGCCGAGGTAATTGCTGAATGTCAATCCGGAGTCCCCTGAACCGGCTGCCTCCCGATCCTGAATATAGGCCGGGGTAAGCGGAACCTTTCCCCCTCCTCCCGGGGCATCCACGGCGTAAGTCGGCACCGCCATCCCCGAGACATGACCGATAAGTGACTTCATGATTGTCTGACCGGCACTTACAGTAGTTCGAAAATGATTGGTTCCCCGGGTCATATCCCCCTGGAATAAATAGTAAGGCCTGACTCTCATCCTCAGCAGTCCTCTCATTAAATCCCTCAGGGTCCGGTAGTCATCGTTAACGCCCCGCAGGAGCACGGTCTGGCAGCCCAGAGGGATGCCGCTGTCCGCCATTCTGGTGCAGGCCGCGGCAGCCTCTTCCGTTAATTCCCGGGGATGGTTGAAATGGGTATTTATATAGAGGGGGTGATACTTTTTCAGGATACCTGCCAGCTTATCAGTAATACGCATGGGCAGGGTACAGGGGACCCTGCTCCCTATCCGGATTATCTCCACCGTGGAGATATCGCGGAGCCGGGCCAGGATATAATCCAGTTCTTCATCTGCCAGCAGCAGAGGATCTCCTCCGGAAACCAGGACATCCCTGACTTCAGGGGTGCGTCTGATATAATCCAGACCCGCCTGCACGGATTCGCCGGTTATGGACATGGACGGGCATCCCACCTTTCTTTTCCGGGTGCAGAAACGGCAATAGACAGCACACTGAGAATTGACCAGAAAGAGAACCCTGTCCGGATACTTGTGCACCAGGTTAGGCACCGGGCTCAGACTCTCCTCCCCCAGGGGATCTTCAGGGCATATCTCGTCTGTTATTTCCTCGGTACTGGGTATGGCCTGAAGCCACAGGGGGTCCCCTACTTCCTTTATAAGGCTGAGATAATAGGGATTGACCCGCATGGGGTATCTGGAAATCACCTGGCGGAGATCACTGGCGGGCAGCAGGTGGACAGGCAGATTTTCGGCCCTGGTCACGCTTTCCTTTAAGAGTTTCCGCCAGTCTTGCATCTGTAAAAAAAAGAATGAGGATTAGGAGAATGGAAACGGTTCAGTTATAGCGCTGCGCTGTGAAGGTATAGGCTCATAGCGTAGAATGTTCTTTGATATGATTCAGGGTATGGGGGCCGATCCCCTTGATTTCCAGGAGCTGGGTATATGAACTGACCCCTCCCTGTTTTTTGCGGAACTCGACTATTGCCTGGCTCCGGGATGGACCGATACCCGGTATGGTCTGCAATAGTTCCGGGTCGGCCCGGTTAATGGAAACCGGCAGAAAGAAAACCGGCCGCATGAACTGGGGCAGGTCTGCTATTTCACGGCTGCCGGTCCGTCCTGAATTTATCTCCCCGGATTGCAGCAGCCTGAGGCTGTCGCCGGTGACCTCAAAGATAACTTCTTCCTCTCCTGTCACCGGCCTACCGGAATGACTGCCCTGCAATAAGGTCCAGCCCTGCCAGGACATGATCAGCAGCGCCAGGATAAACAGAATATGAAAGCGAAAATCCTGTCTGCTACTGCGCTTCCAGTTCCTCATCCTTCATGAGCTTGTAGGAGATACTGTCCACCAGGGCCTGCCAGCTTGCCTCTATAATATCATGGGATACCCCCACAGTCCCCCACTCCATGGTATGGTCCCGGGATTCTATAAGAACCCGGACCCGGGCTCCGGTGCCATGCTCAGAGGCCAGGACCCGGACCCGATAATCATCAAGCCACATTTCAGACAGAGAGGGATAGAACCGGGTCAGGGCCTTGCGCAGGGCGTTATCAAGGGCATTGACCGGGCCCTCTCCCAGGGCGGCGGTGTGGACCATTTCTCCGCCTACTTCCAATCGGATGGTGGCCTCGGCCTGAGGGGGTTCATCTATCGTAGTTTTCTGGTTAATTACCCGGAACCCTTTTAAAAAGAAGTAATTCCGGCAGGTCCCCAGTGCCCGGCGCATGAGCAGTTCAAATGAGGCTTCCGCCCCTTCGAACTGGAAGCCCTGCTGTTCCATGGTCTTTAGCTGATCCAAGATCGAGCTTACCACAGGATCGCTGTCTTCCAGATTTATTCCGAATTTCTCTGCCTTATGCAGGATATTACTGCGGCCGGACTGATCGGAAATAAGGATTCTCCGGATATTGCCCACCTTTTCCGGATCAATATGCTCATAGGTCAGAGGATTGCGCTGGACCGCACTGACATGAATCCCGCCTTTATGGGCAAAGGCGGAAGTGCCGACATAGGGCTGATAGCGATTATGGGTAAGATTGGCCAGTTCAGTAACATAACGGGAAACCTCGCTTAACAGATAGAGATTTTCCGCCGCAGCAAAGCTGTAGCCTTTCTTGAGTGCCAGGGCCGGGATTATGGAGGTCAGGTTGGCATTACCGCAGCGCTCGCCGTAGCCGTTCATGGTTCCCTGAATCTGGGTGGCTCCTTGGGAAACAGCCAGCAGACTGTTGGCCACAGCTGTGTCAGAATCGTTATGGGCATGGATTCCCAGCTCGACTTCACTGCCCAGGCCCCTGAGATAACTTTTGACCTCCCCGGTTATAGTCTGAATCTCGTCAGGGAGGGTACCACCGTTGGTGTCGCAGAGAATAAGGCATTTCGCTCCCCCCTTAACTGCCCTGTCCAGTGTCTTGAGGGCGTATTCCCGGTTATTTTTATAGCCGTCGAAAAAATGTTCAGCGTCATAGAAGAGATACTGGACATGGGGAGACAGAAAGGCAAGGGAATCCTCTATAATCTGGAGATTGTCATCCATGCCAATCCGCAGGGCTTCCTGGACATGGATGTCCCAGCTTTTACCGAAAATTGTTATCGCCGGGGCTCCTGATTCAAGCAGGGCTTTCAGATTGGGATCATTTTCCGGGGAATTTTTAAAATTCCTGGTACTGCCGAAGGCGGTTATAACCGAGTGCTTTATATCGCACTCTTTAACCTTGTGAAAATATTCCGTGGCATTGGGACTGGCACCGGGCCAGCCCCCCTCGATAAAATCTATTCCCAGCTCGTCCAGCTTCAGGGTCAGACGGATCTTGTCTTCCACACTGAGATTGAAGTTCTCCGCCTGGGTGCCGTCACGCAGGGTGGTATCATAAATTGTCAGATTGTAATTCATGGCTGTCTGTTTATCTCTCTTCTGAAACATTTTCCTGATCCAGCCCGAAAGCCTGATGCAGGGCACGAACCGCCAGTTCAGTATATTTCTGATCAATTACACAGGATACCTTGATCTCCGAGGTGCTTATCATAGTGATGTTGACATTTTCCCGGGCCAGAATATTGAACATGGTGGTGGCGATTCCGGCATTATTACGCATGCCAACTCCCACAATAGAGACTTTGGCTATGCGTTCATCCCCGCTGATCTTTTCCGCCCCGATCTGGGAAATAACACCTTCCAGGATCTGCATGGCTCTCTTATAGTC
>JBKHJR010000086.1:0-7122 GCA_046537975.1 Desulfurivibrionaceae bacterium | reverse complement strand
GTCCTTTTCCCTTCTCTGGGTTCGGTCCTTCGTTCCCATGGGAGGAACTACTATGCGAGCCGGGGTCGGACCAAGATAACTGTTTGAAAAAAACAAGAATTGATATTTGAAAAACGTCAATTTAGGCGCCAATAACGATGTTTTTAGAGGCAAAATAAAGATTTTTTCAAGGAAGTGATTATGGCCAGGGCCAATCGGCATTTTATTCCAGGACAGATTTGGCACATCACTCATCGGTGTCACGAGAGAGATTTCCTTCTCAAACTGGTTAAGGACAGAAGGACATGGCGTAAATGGCTATACGAAGCCAAGGTTCGCTATGACTTGTCGGTCCTCAATTACATCGTCACCTCCAATCATGTCCATCTTCTGGTGCTGAACGACTCCGGTTGGGACGTCATTCCCAAATCCATGCAGTTGATCGCAGGGCGAACCGGCCAGGAATATAATTACAGAAAGAGACGGAAAGGAGCATTCTGGGAAGATCGTTATCATGCCACCGCAATAGAAGCTGAGAAGCACTTTCTCCGATGCCTCATCTACATCGACTTGAACATGGTCCGTGCCGGGATGGTTAATCATCCAGTTGAATGGCCTGACAGTGGATACCAGGAGATCCAGGCCCCTCGAAGGAAGTGTGGAGTCATTTCCTATCGGAAACTGGCGGAAAAGGCAGGCTTCCACTCATACGAAACATTCAAGAAGGCTCATGCGGATTGGGTGAATGAAGCTATAGAAAATAACCATCCTTTGACTCGCCAACAGGAATGGGCAGAAAGCATTGCGGTTGGAAGTGAAAATTTTACTGCCGGGATGAAAGAAAAGCTGGGCATCCGAGCCAAGGGGAGAACAATTACCGGAACAAACGACGACAGTTATCAGCTTCGGGAGGCATCACAATTATATGCTGATGGTTTTGACCACAAAATGGTGCATATAGGGCCTCAAAACGGCTTTTCCTGGAAAACTTGTCATGACATTTCAGGTCGTTAGCTTGGTCCGACCCTCGGGTCCACTTGGTCCGACCCTCGGGTCCATCGGGTCCTATAAGGAAGATCGGCCGGTGCGGGACCTGTTGCGGAAAAGAGGCCATCTTGTCCGGCTGCGAACCTCACTTATTAACAGCTTACAAGGGATCATCAGCCGGAACTGCAGCTGCAATTTGAGTGGCAAACATATTAAGCAATTCAGAGAAAATCATGTATCACCGCTATTGGCTGGACAAGACTGCCTCGTCCCTGAATTCTTTAGTATACTTTCCATAAGGAATTCTCTTCATAAAGCACCTCCTTCATGCTCTTTATAAATAGCAATGAATTTGATGTCCATTTTTTTCAACCTACCCCACATAGATCAACAAGACAGAGGCTTTTGGGTTATATAATGATGAGGTGTAATCAGGTACTATCACTCTTACCATTCGTGTCATAATACATAGAAATTGGCCGCATCAAATCATTACGTTAACAAATAAATAAAGTGTACCCGGAATTATTACAGTAATTAAGGTGTTACAGGAACACATAAAAATGGGTGATGTCCTTTTTTTTCAAGTATATTGTCTTGACAACGTTGTTACGAGTATATACCATCTTAAAATATAGAATATTTGCTTGAGATACAGGTAACTATTTCTGATTTAGGAAAATGGGGAAAATAAACTCCTTTGAGCCGATCGCTGGGAAGGCGGTTTCTGAACACCGGATTACCTTGAGCTATCAATCGAATAACCGGAAGAAAAATGATTGTCAGCGCCTTTAATGGAAGGATACGTTTTATTGAACCCGGCCTGAAAAATAAAAACCAGGCAGGTGTAGTTGAAAATCGATTGAAAGAGGTCGAAGGCATCACCAGTGTCAGGATAACCCCGGCCATCGGCAGTTTATTGATCAGTTTCGACAGTTCAGTGGCCGGAGTCCGGTCCATGATCCGAGAGGTGGAAAAAAAAATAAAACAGTCCGGGGCCAGGCCAACCCAGGGCACTGTCACCTCCCCCCGCGCACGCAGGTATGTCAAATATGGATTGATAGGCTCCTTAACCAGCAGTCTCAGCTTCCTGGTCCTGGACTCGGAGAAATGGCATTACCGGATGGGAACGGCATTTTTGTCTATGCTGTCCCTGCATCTGGTCCAGAACCGCAAACGCCTTTTAAAATAACAGGGATACGGTGATCAGCGAAAGACGGCAGGAGGCCTGTATTTCACAAATTGGAAAGGAGTACCCATGCACTCACGTTTTTTGGGGGGGTTGGCCCTGCTGGCTTTAATTTTACATAAAAAAAGCAGCACACAACCAACTTTGCCTTCAGTAAAGGGCGTCATTGAAACCGTTCACAGTCTGCCGGGCAGGCTGCGCCTTTATGTTCCTTCACTCAAAAATGACCTTACTGCCGCTGACCTGCTCAGCACCAAAATGGAGAGTATCGCAGCGATTAGGTCGATAGAGGTCAGCACCCTGACCGGCTCGGTGCTGATACATTTCGATCCGGCTGAGGTTGATCCGGTTGTCGTTTTCGGGGCAACCGCCCGGATACTCGGTATAGAAACAGAACTCGGAGCCAAGCCCCAGCCCTTGCTCTGGCGGGAATTCAAGGCGGCCGGCGATGGGATCAACGACTCCATTTACCATGCCAGCGCAGGACTCATGGACTTAAAGACTATGGTTGGACTCAGTCTGATCTCCACTGTCGGTTATGGTTTGCTCACCCAAAGCCTCAGGTTTTCAACTCCGGGTGCCGTAACACTCGGCTGGTGGACCTACCAGCATATGTTTTCGGAGAAAAACTAATGAATTTCAAGTACTTGCTTCGAAATATCCCTATTAAACGCCGTATCGAAATCATCCACAGCCTGCCGGGGCGGCTGCGTCTCAGGATATCTGACCTGGCCCGGCTGCCCGAAGAATACGTCCAATATCTCGAAACCCTCCAAACTGTGCTGGAGGGGCTTCCCGGGGTGAAATCCGTTTTCATTAACCACTACAGCCGCAACGCCCTGTTTTTATATGACCCGGATCTCATTACAGAGGCCGATCTCCTGGCATTCATTGAGAATATCTTCCAAGACAGCCTGGTGAAAGCCGGTAATTTATCAAATGGTGAAGACATACACCGTACATTGCTCACAATAGAGACACAGCTGAAAGACCGAGTGGAGCAGATCAGGACACATCATGCTGCAGCACAGACAAGCTGAGCCACTGCTGAAATTTCATGTACTGCACGCCATTGAGGGCCGCATCCGCATCGGCTGCCGCGCCTTGGCTTTTCTTGGTCAGTACAACGAGGAAATCATTGGGAAGTTAGCGGAAATTGAAGGAGTGCAGGATATAACGATTTCCAATATCACGGCCAACATATTGATTTCTTATGACAGCAAATGGATCAACCAGGAAAGCCTGATAGATGCTGTGAGTATGCACCTTTCGATTTATTCCTTCCATGCCCACAGGGAAGAGGCCGCCAGTAAGAATCAACAGGCGTCTGGTGAAAGAGAGGTTGCGGCGGAATCGATTTTATCCCTGGTCCGTGCACTTGGCGCAACCACCCTGGTGCTGGGCACCTCGTTTCTCAGCCGCGGACGGCCCTTGGCCATCGTTCCGGGTCTGGGCAGACTCGGCAGTCTCCGAGCGATAGCCGCCCTGGTGCTGGCTTCGCCCATTTTCCGGAGCGGCTTGAGAAGCATCCGATTGACCGGGAGACCGAATGCTGACAGCCTGAGTTCAGCGGCCATTTTCTCAAGCGTTCTTATCGGGCAGAGCAACTCAGCACTTGCGGTGATTTTTCTTCATCAGATCGCCGAGCTGCTGACCGCATACACAATGAAACGCACTAAATCGGCGGTTCGGGAAATGCTGGCCGGAGACAAGGACTATACCTGGCGGGTAACCGAGGATGGTCTTGAAAAAATCACTGTCACCGCTGTTGAAAAGGACGATCATATAATGGTCCATGCGGGTGAAAAAATCGGTGTAGACGGCAACGTCGTCAGGGGATCCGGGCTGGTGGATCAGGCTGCAATTACTGGCGAGTATATGCCGGTTGTCATGAAAAAAGGTGACACAGTATATGCCGGCACCACGGTTAGAGAAGGCACTCTTACCATTGCTGCAACCCGGGTGGGCGTTGAAACCGCAGTGACCAACATTGTCCGCATGGTCGAAAGTGCCACGGACAAAAAAGCACCGGTGCAGAACTACGCGGACCGATTCTCCTCTTCCCTGTTGCTTTTTAACATCTTTCTTTTCGGCCTCGTATACGCCCTGACCCGGAGCATGCCCCGGGCCCTGGGCATGCTGGTAATCGATTACTCCTGCGGTATCCGGCTTTCTACGGCTGCAGCCCTTTCGGCGTCCATTAACACGGCGGCAAAAAACAGCGTCTTCATCAAAGACAGCGGATCTATCGAGTTACTGTCCAAAGCCGACACCCTGGTGCTTGATAAAACCGGCACCGTCACCAAAGGTGCTCCCGAGGTGGTCAGCATCGTGCCGGCAAACGAAAAGATTACCCCGAAGGACGTGCTTCGCACAGCCGCCGCTGCGGAAGAAACCTCGAATCACCCCATGGCCCGCGCCATCGCTGCCAGGGTAAAAAACTATGGATGGCCCATGCTCAAACATGGTGATATCAACATCATTACCGGAAAAGGGGTGGAAACCAGAATCGGGCGAAGCATAGTCCGGGTGGGAAATAAAAAATTTATGAACGATAACGGTCTTCATACCCATGATTTTCGTAATCGGACTCAGAGCATGGCCCTGAACGGCGAAAATATTGTTTACGTGGCCAGAGGAAAAAGGGTCATCGGTGTGCTGGGCATTTCCGATCCCTTGCGGGACCGAATGAAAAAGTCCTTGAACCGCTTGAGAATGGCTGGCATCGATGATATCGTTATGCTGACCGGTGACCTTGAGCAGCATGCCGAAATTGTGGCCAATCGCATGTCCATGGATCGTTTCGAATCTGAGCAGCTCCCTGAAGACAAAGCACGGGCCGTGGTTCAGATACAGGCCGAAGGTGCCACTGTCGTTATGGTCGGCGACGGGATCAATGATGCGGCAGGCCTGGCCTATGCCGATGTGGGCGTTGCCCTGGGACGGACCCGGACCGATATAGCCATGGAATCGGCTGACATCACTATATCCGGGGATAACCCGATGATGCTTCCGGCTGTGTTCCAGCTTTCCGAGAATACCATGAAAATCATTCGGCAGAATTTCGCATCTACCTTCGGCATCAACTCGGTGGCCCTTGCACTTGGTGCCGTGGGGATTCTGCCCGTTTTCTGGGGAGCGGTGCTGCACAACAGCAGCACGATTTTAGTCGTGGCCAATTCCTTGAGGCTGCTCTGGCACGAAATGTAATCGGTATTATAAGGAAAGCAGGATTTACTAAAGCAATATCTGGAATAAGCCCAATGACACTTCCGATTATGACAATAGCTCACAGTCTTCCAGGGCGGGTGCGTATTCATTTTTCCATACCGCCCCGCGAATTCGACACCCTCAGACAAAAACTGCTCCAGGATGCGCGCATCCTGGAAATGTCCTGGTCTCCGGTAAGCAAGACCTGTGTTATTTATTATGACCACAAAAAAATTGAGCTGCTCCATATCTTGAAAATGATAGCCATCTTTCTGGCCGATGAGTACCAGCGCCAGCCGATCTATGTGTGTCCCAATGAGGATTATCGATTCTCTACGCTCACCCTGCTTTCAGCAGTGTCCATAGTATTTGCTGCAGTTGCCCGATTTACAGCCATCGACCTCCAGATCGGCAGACTGCTGGGCTTGGCGGCTGTGGGGACGACCGCCGCCTCAGTCGTCGAACATGCCTATATTGAAATCGAGCGGACCGGTAATTTCGACCCGGATGCCCTTTCCATTGTCTACCTGATCAACTCCACCAGAAAGGGGGAATATGTCCAGGGGGCCTTTTTTACATGGTTGGTATCCTTCAGCCGCCACTTGGTGCAATTACCGTATTTAGGCGGCCTGAAAATGACTATTATAGATGGTTTTGATGAAATAAAGAAACAAAAATATCTGGATGTGGTAACCAGCGGCAGCATATCTATGTCCAGTCTCGAGGGCCAGAGATTTTTAAATCATAAATCAACAAGTTGATAGAACACGAGCCCCTCGGCCGTCATTCTTTCGTTAAAGCACGGGATTCCACTGACAGCAATCCGGTTTGGTAAAACGCTTGAATGAAGAAACAGAAGGGGGCAGCAAACTAATCAAGCAAAGGAGCAAAGCCTATGGTGACAAATCGATTCGTTAACGGACTCTTGGCCGGAGTAGCCGTCTCGGCTACGGGATTTTATGTGTACAACCGTAACAGGGAAAAAATTGATTCTTTTCTTCGCAGTCAGGGGATAAACGTTCCCGCAACTTCCTCAAAAGACTATGCCAATATGTCGATGGAAGAACTGGTTACGACGAAAGAACATATAGAAGATCTGATTGCTGAAATGGAGTCACACAGGAACAATCCGGATCAAATAAGCAGCAGTAGTTGATTGGTATATAATACTTTTCCTGGCACACTGTTTTCAGATAATGGATGTTACAGGTCAACTACTTATAATTTTTTATATTTTTACTCCTCTTCGGTCTTAACCAGCTCTCCGCCGCTGAACATGACCCTGAAATGGGAAGTGACGGCTATCCCGGTTGTGCCGGGTAAATATGAATTATGAGAAATATAATGAAAGCGGGGGACCGGCGGTATGGAACTTCTATGAAAAGGCATAAGATAATATTGGCTTTTCCGATTCTTATAATATCCACCATATTTAATCCAATTGCTTCGGCAAACGCAAACGGCTACCGGATTGAGAACGTTAGAGGAAATATCTACCAGTTCGTGGACAACATGCACTGCTCGGTATTTCTAAAGACGGACAATGGAATCTTATTAACAGATGCTGTCTTTGTCTCTCATGAATTGGCCAAGCAGGATATTCAGACAACAAAGGCCGATACGGTCCCCCCGGAAGTAACTTTCATGAACAATATGGTTACCCAATATGGTTACCTATTTGGGGGATAACACAGGGGTAAATGGGGACATCTATGATAAGTAATGTCAAGTGGAAAACGGAGATTTCCTGCTGGCCT
>JBKHJR010000038.1:0-26845 GCA_046537975.1 Desulfurivibrionaceae bacterium | reverse complement strand
GGGAATACTTATATTTGCTTCGAGGAAGCAAATATAAGTATTCCCTTCAAGTCTATACCCCAAAGGATAATTATCGACACTAAAAGCAGGACAATCAGGGATATGGATAGGAATTTCTTTATATAAAATACCCTTTTTTCATTAATCCCCCTTTTGCGTCCGAATACGGTTACCCCCCTGTCTATGACATTAGGGAGAATAAAACAGGCAAAAAGGGCAAAGACGGTTATAACGACTTGCAAGCTGAGCTGCAGATTAAACGATTCCATATCAGGTTTAACGGGTTTTTTTGATTAAATTAGCCACACCGTCGGCATAAAAACAGAATAACATTCCCGGGACTGCGGCAAGAGTGGTTACCCAGAAGAGAACCAAATGGAGATGATGGTAATGATAAAAGAAAAGATCGAAAACAAAGAGGATAATAGCAAGATGGATAAGCGAGGAACCTGTTCTCACCCAGTAGCCTTTCTTATTGAATTTGAGGCGCTCACTGCCAGCCAAGGCCATGACCAGAATCACGGACTGCAGGACAAGAGAAGCGGCCAGTACTGTAACCAGGCCCGCTTTAAGACTGAAGGACAAAGAGGTGGCAACCGCACCTACAACCAGAACAGAAGCAAAACATACCAGCCAGACAGTAGGCATAAGCCGCTTGGGCACGCAGATTCCCAGCAACAGGATCAGAATAATCAGAAAAGGAGAAATTACGGAGTTCATTTTATCCATATACGCGGCTTTCAGGGCCGGGGCCATATCCTGGAGTGCGGCAAACTTGAAATAGAACATACCGTAGACACAGATAACGGATATAATGAAAAATACCACAACCGTGGCCAGAATAAGATAAAAATCAAGAGAGTTCTTTTTCTCCGCTTTCCAGAACAGCAATTCCAGCTCTACCTCTGCTTAATTTCGTCTTTTATTCCACTCTCTGTCAAAACCTGTTTTCTTCGAACTCGTATATGATTAATGCCACCGCTTAAGTCATGGTGTGTTCACCGGGGAAGAAATAGGAGGACAGGACAGTAAAAACCATGGCCAGAAAACAGAGAATACCCAAAAAGGAGGAAAAGTACCACATCCCTGTTTTATTGACATACAACCTGGTATGCAGGTAAGTGGAATATATTACCCACATCATTATGGAGCTGCAGATCTTAGGGTCCCACCACCAGTTGTCCCCCCAGGCCTTAAGTGCCCAAGGATAGCCGAGCAACATGCCCAAGGTCAACAAAAAATAGCCCAGCCTGGCAAAGTCATAACCCAGCTTCTCCACAGACAGATCCCTGCCGGAGAGCATGAAAACCGAAGCTGAAAAAGTGACAGTAATGCAGCCATATGCAAAAAAAAGCAGGGGGGGATGGAACCACATGTACTCGGCATTATAGTAAAAAATCATCCGGGGATATAGCTGCATGAACATCTGGAACCGCTCCCCCGGAGAAAGGGAATTGCTGAACCAGGGCTCGACCTGGGCAAAGAAATCTTTCAGGTGATCCTGAAAAGGGTTTACTGCAAAAAAGAGAATAATAACCTGAACTGCCAGGAGAATATGAAGCAGGCTGAGGCACCTGAGACTCTTCACCCGGAAATGGGCGACAAGGGCCATCACCGCATAACACATAAACCAGAAGTAGTACTTGCCGTTTTCCAGCCACAAAGGGATAATATAGCGTGGTGGTCTGTCCTGGTCATAGAGGGGCAAATCATAGGGAGAACGACTGTTCATCATCTCCAGCTTGCGATTTAGAAAGTCCACCATGGCCGAAGGAATCTCCAAAGGCAGCCCTGTGTAGATCCGGTAGTGAAACCAGCCCAGCAGAAAAAAGCCGGCCAGAAAAATAAATACCGTCAGTATCAACAGCAGACGAGTTGGGGCGAACAGGGAAGAGGTGGGCCGGAACAGGTTGCTCACCCCGGAAAGACCGATGAGGCCGGAAGTAACCAGCATCATGTACATAATCAGGCTTCCGGCCTGGTTGAACTGAGAAACAGGAAGGAGGCTTTCCATCTCCAAAACCTAAAACATCTCCTGACCCGCCTCATCTATGGTCTGGCTTATGGCCTCCTGCAGTTCGGGTGGAAGTCCCATAATGTCTACATTGAGAAAACCGCGGACAATGGTTGAAGTAGCTTCTTCCTCATCAAGCCCTCTGGCCATAAGATACTCGATCTCCTCCTGAGCCACCTTACCCACGGCTGCCTCGTGGGACAATTCCACGCCTGACACCTTTCCTTCCAGTTCCGGAATGGCATGGATGATACCGTCCTGCAGGATCAGACCCTTACATTCCAGATGACCCTTGGCAGGAACAGTATTTCCCACCAGATGGCCCGGATTGATAATAGTGCCCCCGGTGGTGATGGTTCTGGCAATAATTTCCGCCCTTGTTTCCGGGGCATTGAGGACCACCCGGCTGCCACTGTTAATGTATGAGCCCGGAGGAGCGGCAATAACCGAGTTGGAGCGGGCAATTGCCCTCTCCCCGTTTAAATGAATAACGGGATAGAGCTGTACCGATTTGACCTGTTTCAGCAGGATATAGTTATTGAGAAAGACCCCGTCTTCCTCGACCACAGCTACACTTCTGGGCCGGACATCAACCTCTTCCCCCCAGTTGTGGATCATGGTGAAACTGAGTTTTCCGCCCTTCTTGACATAAATCTCGGAGATACCCAGGTGCAGAGCGGCTCTGACATCATGGGAAACAGCGCACCCGGTGATAATATTGAGCTCGGAATCCTCTTCAACAATTATAATATTATGGACATTCTGGCCCACATTCTGGCCTTTGATGAAAAGACAGGACTGCACCGGCTCAGTGATCTTAGCTCCTTTTTCAGTACGGATAAAATAGCCGCCGTGGACTTTATCCGCCACAGCTCTGGTGTATTTATCCTTATCCGGATCGACCAGCTGCCAGTAATATTCCGGCAGGCCGTCATATTTTTCCAGGGCCTCTTTTATGTCCAGAATCTCCACTCCCGGCGCACAGCTCCGGCAGTGAGCGGTACCGTGATTCAATTGCAGGAAGGTCCCGCTTCTCTCTTTACCGCTGACATCAACCCCTGCCATGAGCAGCTGCCGGCTGTCTTCTTCACCTATCTTACTCAAATCATCGATCGCGACATCTTCCTCGCTGTCATAGTCAAATCCGGAGAGATCAACATCCTCCCGGTTAGCTGGTGCAGCTTGTTCACTGCTATTCTTTTTCAGGCTAGACATCTTACACACTCTCCATATCCGTATTCTCTAATATGATCCAGAATATCCCTGGGCCTGGCGGCGCAACAGAGTTTTCCTTCATACATCACCATTCCCCTGTCCGCATTTATGTAATCCAGGATATAGCCTGTATGGGTAATAATAAGTCCGGAAGTATGACGTCTTTCTTTTTGCTGCTTCAGGCTGATACCGGACTTGGGCTCAAGCTCCTGGCGCAGAAGCTTTCTGACCATTTTGCCGATCAATTTCATATTTTCCAGATCAACTCCTGATTCCGGTTCATCAAAGAGAAGAAGCTTGGGTTCCTGGGCCATGAGCTGGAGGAGCTCAGAACGTTTGAGTTCACCTCCGGAAAAACCATAATTAATATCCCGGTCCAGAAAGTCTTCCATATTTACTTCCCGGGCCATTTCTTCAACATTTTTCTGTTTTTCTCCGGCGCAGAGCTTGATGAAATTTCTTGTTTTCAAGCCGTGAATCGTGGGGGGACGCTGAAAAGACATGCCCAGGCCGTGCTTTGCCCTTTCATTAATCGGCAGATGTGTAATATCCTTATCGTGAAAAATTATTCTGCCTTTGGTGATCTCATAGCCGGAAAAGCCCATCAGGGCCATGAGAAGGGTGGTCTTGCCGGAACCATTGGGCCCGAAAAGGATAAAAGTCTCATCACTGGCGATCTCCAGGTTCACCCCGCCCAAAACCTCCTTGTCGCCTATCTTGACATGCAAATCTTCAATCTGCAGCATATTCAAACCCCTAATAGTCAATTACAAATTATTTCTTAATCCACACAATAAATCCGGCTGGATAATATCCAGAATTTATCGTAATTAAATCATCTCTGGCAATCAAAATTCCCAATAATATTTATATCCTGCACAGCAGCAGTACACATCTAACCTATATTGAACTGATCGTAAAATATAAAATAAGGATTCACTTTTTCCAGGTCCGTAATACCATAATATCTAAATGGTCTGTTTAATATACAATAAAAAAGCACCTAACCCGCTACAGGACTAAGTGCTTGTATCTTCATAACTGGTGCGCCCGGCAGGATTCGAACCTGCTACCTACGGATTCGTAGTCCGTCACTCTATCCAGATGAGCTACGGGCGCCTGACAGGTAAGCGATAAATAAGTTATCATATATACATCATCTCCCCAAAATCATCAAGGGCAATCTTCACCCCGGGTTAAACAGCTCAGGGTTAAAAAAGATGGTTTGACCGTTTCAAGTCTTGAAAAACAGTATATATTAAGATGTACTGTAAGGCAGTAACAGTTTGAAATTGTAAAGATCCCGGATTATCCGGGATCTGGATAACCGGAAGAGACAATGACGGGAAAGAAGATAGAAATCACCACCGGAGACATAACGGAACTTGAAGTGGATGCCATTGTCAATGCCGCCAATACTTCACTTCTCGGGGGCGGTGGAGTGGACGGAGCTATCCACCGTAAGGCGGGCCCTGAGCTGCTGGCGGAATGTAAAAAAATCGGCGGCTGCCCCACAGGTGAAGCCAGAATAACCTCAGCCCATAACCTGCCCTGTAATTACGTCATCCATACCGTAGGACCGGTCTGGAGAGGAGGTGATTCCGGGGAGGAAGAACTGCTGGCCTCGTGTTATCGACACTGCTTCCGGCTGGCTTCGCAAAAAGGCATAAAGTCCCTGGCTTTTCCGGCAATCAGCACCGGCGCTTATGGCTTTCCTAAAGACAAAGCTGCCGCCATTGCCGTAGCAGAGGCGAAAAGGGCCCTGACTGATTATCCCGGCCTGGAAAAGATATTCTTCAGCTGCTTTGACACAAAGACCAGAGATATCTACAAACGCATTCTCTCTTCAAGTCCCTGAGCCACCTCTTCCTTAAGTTTTCTGGCCAGCCCCAGAGGGTCAGATGTTTCTTTAAAGGGACGGCCCACCACCAGATGATCACTGCCGTTGGCCATGGCCTGCCGGGCCGTGGCAACGCGAACCTGATCATCGGCCTGATTTTCCGAACCAGGGCCGGGCCTTATACCAGGGGTAACCAGACAGAAGTCCTCCCCGATTTCCCGCCGCAATCTCGGGACCTCCAGAGGTGAAGCGACCACTCCATGGCAGCCCAGATCATAAGCCCTTCTTGCCCGCAGATTGACCAGGTCCTCAATGGAACCTTGCAGTCCCATCTCCCGCATATCATTTTCCCCAAAACTGGTAAGCACGGTTACCGCCAGGATCCCGACATCACATTCCGCATCAACTGCGGCTTTAATGATGGGATCATTACCGTGGACAGTGGCATAGGTTATACCCCGGCCGGCAAGCTGTTCCACGGCAAGCTTGACCGTCACCGGGATATCAAAAAATTTCAGATCCACCATAACCTTGTTGCCCCGGTTCACGATCTCTTCGATCACCGTAAACCAGCCGGCAAGAAAAAGCTGCAGGCCTATCTTGAAAAACTTTATCTCACCATCCATTTTCTTTACCCATTCCAGGGCCAAATCCGGACTGGTGAAATCCAGGGCAAAGATGATCCTTTCGTCTAAAGGGGTCTTCTGAGTCATTTGCTTTATCTGTATCAGCCTTTGTTAAGTTCCAGATTTATATGACTTTTGCATTTTCCTGCCCAGCGGATACCAAGTGTCTGTCTGACAGGTACGTAGCGCCAACGGCTTTGATTTTAACCAGAAAACGCAGGAAGAAACCGAAAATAAAAATCAGTAAAAAGTTCTTGTAAGTTCATCAATATATAAGCCAAAAAACATAATATTTCAATTAGCGTTTTGGTCAGTTTAAATCTTTCCCACATCAGTCATAGACCACAACCGCCTCCGCCTCCTCTTAGCAGTTTTGAGGTGGTAACCAGCTGGCGCCACTTGGACCGCCATTTTTGAAATAGATGGTTATCCCTTGCCTTAACAACTCACAATAATTAGTATTGGTTTTCAGGAATTTTCTATTCACTAACTTCCTCCATCCTTATATCATAAAAGATATGAATAAATAACCTTGTGACAGAAACTCAGTGCTTAAAGTGAAAACAGCATGCCAAAGAAAAATTTGTATGCCGGCAGGAAGAGCAACAACATTGACAATCCCCAAAAAGCTATAGTCAGAAAACATCATGAAGCCGCTGAGATACCCCTGAATTTCGCCAAGGACGCAGTAGAGAATCACAATAAAAGAGGGGCTGAACTTCCCGGAAAAATGAGATTTTAAAACAACAAATCAAAAACAGGGAATCAAATGAACTGGAAAACACTATTTACCGCCGGTACCGACATTTTACCGGATGATGCCCGCAAGCTTATGAGCAGCAAGAAACCGCAGGATATACAGCTTCTGGATGTAAGGCAGCCCAAGGAGTACGAACGGGGGCATATCGCCGGTTCAATACTTATTCCCCTAAAAGAGCTTCCTGAGAGAATTGCTGAAATAGACAAGGAAAAAACCACTCTTGTTTACTGTCACAGCGGGATGAGGAGCAAGGCTGCCACCCAGATCCTGAAGGGTCTGGGCTTTAAGGATGTCCATAATATTAAGGGTGGGATAAGGGCCTGGAATGGTTTAAAGAGTATAGGCAGTGAAGTCCAGGGAATGGAATTCTTCACCTCCGCTGATTTCAAAAACGCCTTTCAGATGGCCTACAGTATGGAGCAGGGTCTGAAAGAACTATATATGGGACTGGCTGAAACCATATCATCAATGGATCAGAAGGAACTGCTTCTCCATATGGCCCAGTTTGAAGACGGTCACATGGCCAAACTCCAATCCATGTACAATGAAGAGGTCCCACAGGAGGGAGAAGAAAACCCGGCCCTGGAAGGCGGATTTAATCAGAAAGAGGTAATGGCTAACTATAATGGCCAGATCGGAAACATGACAGACATTATCGAATTGGGAATGATGCTGGAGACCCAGGCCCTTGACCTCTATTCCCGGCTGGCCCGCAAAAGCGAGAACCCCAAGATCGCAGGATTCTATCGGCAAATGGCAAAAGAAGAACAGGGGCATCTAAATCAGCTGACCCGGGAACTTGACAAGATCCTGGCAGGCTATAATCCCTGGCAGGATCAAAGCTGAATTTTATTTACCCTTGCTCCTTCCTGTTTTCCCGGCAGAACTCCACCCAATTACGGGCAGCCCGGGGGGTGGATCCGAAATGAAGGTGGCAGTATCCCCCAAGGGTGTTGCGAATCATATAGCCTTCTTTTTCCCCGGTGGATAAAAGATAGGCTCTCTTGATATCAGACGGCATTTCCTCTATATCCGAATAATGAAATTCATGACCCCGTAACACGGTTCCAGGGGGACCGAATATAGTTGAGGTGGTTGTGGACACCTGCCGATAGCCCAGGCGGGCCAGCCTTTTTTTCAGCTTTGCTTTCACAGGAAAAACCGCGCTCAGTGGATAGAACTCCTCACCATAATCAATACCCCGGGTAAGATAGATAAAACCTCCACATTCACTGTAAAGCGGTCTGCCATCCAGAGACCACTGCCTTATTCCATAAATCATGTCCTGGTTTGCAGCCAGCTCCCTGCCGTATAACTCCGGATAACCACCCCCCAGATATATCCCATCCAAATCAGGAGGCAGAACTTTGTCCTGCAAGGGGCTGAAATAGACAACTTCCCCCCCCTCCCTGCGAATTATATCGAGATTGTCCTCATAGTAAAAACAAAAGGCCTTATCCCTTGCCACCCCTATTCTTACTTTCCCCTGTTCCCCGGAAACATCAGTTTTCTTTTCAGGGCCTGGTATTTCAGCCCCCCCCTTTTTTCCCCTGCCGGCCTCCAGCAGATAGTCAATACTGCAGTTAGTTTCAATACTCCGGGCCAGCGAATCGATCCGGTCCTGATCCAGCACTCCGTCCTCAGCCATATGAAGTCCCAGGTGCCGGCCGGGCAGAGAAAAGTCAAGATCTCTCGGTACCGCTCCGGCTACCTTTACCCGGCAATGTTCAGCTATACTTTTACGCAGGATCTCTTCATGCCGGGCGCTGCCGACCCGGTTTAAAATCACCCCGGCAAACCGGCAAGCAGGGTCCAGTTCTGTATAACCTTTTACCAGGGCTGCCACGCTTTCGGCCATGGCCCTGGCATCCACGACCAGAACAACCGGGACATCAAGGGTCCTGGCAAGAGCGGCACTGCTGGCAGCATCTCCGTCAAACAGCCCCATAACCCCTTCCACAACCGAGACATCAGCCCTGACGGACTTATCCCGGTAAAGACCTCTAACATAAGGGGCCTCACACATATTAAGGTCAAGATTACGCGAGATAAAGCCGCAAACAGTCTGATGGAGAGTGGGATCAATAAAATCGGGCCCGCACTTGAAGGGCTGAACGGTTAGCCCCCGGGCCCGGAGAGCCGCCATCAGGCCCAAGGTTATGGTCGTCTTCCCGCAATCACTGTGAGTCCCTGCGACCAGAAGGCCTGCTCCTGAAACATTTGTGTTCATATCATCGTCTTTAGGGCATCCAGCCCCATAGTCCCGCCTAAGCACTGGATATTAAAGGTTTTTTAATGATTTTCCGATTTATATTTTTTTTTATACTTAAAGATTAAGGATAGTTCAATAACTTAATTTAAAATTTAGATTTCAGGAGAAAATAGGAGTAATTAAGAGAATAGAAGAGGTAGGGGTTAATTATAGGTAAACCGTAATTATTCCTCCCAACCCATTAATACCCTATTATAAGTGAAAATTTTAGTTTTAGAAAAAATTCTTTAATTACAAGAATTTATCAAAAAAAGCTGTTTCTATCCACGGCAGAGGGCCAAACTAAACCTGTTGAAAACTTATAACCACAGAGTATCAAAATTGGCGCAAACGGTTTTTGACAACATTATCTCTAAATTATATAAATCCACCTATAATAATTACAGGAGAAGAACATTGAGGTCAGAGCAGAATAAATAAGAATAAAGACATTGAGGATACAACCCTTATGTTATGGCAGCAAATTAAAGAAATCCTGACTCAAAAGATTCCGGAAAACACCTATTCTCTCTGGATTTCTCCTTTAGAAGGACAGGAAAACGACGAGGGACACCTCAAGATCACCGGTCCTGACCAGTTTTTTGTCTCCTGGATAAACGACAACTACCTTGGCCATATAAATGAAGCCCTTGCTGAATTGGGCCAAAAGAATAAGGAGATATTATTCGAGGTCAAGGAAAACGACAGCAAAGAGGAACAAAAACTTTATCCCATCCAGGCCCGGCAACAAAGTCTCCCCTCCTTGACCAGGGGTAAATCCTGTGTGAGAACGCTTCATCCCCGTTATACCTTCAAAGAGTTTGTTCTCGGGGAAACAAATGCCTTTGCCCGCTCAGCCTGTGAATCCATAGCAGTAAACGACACCAGTGCCGGCAACTATGTCTACCTGAAGGCCGGGACAGGGCTCGGCAAAAGCCACTTGAGTCATGCCGTAGCTCACCACATAATGGACCACTCTCCTTCCACCCGTCTTCATTTTTTAAGTTCCCAGCAACTGACAGCAGAAATGATCCGCAATATAAGAAACCATACCATGGATAAATTCAAGAGAAAATACCATAAGGAATGTGACGTATTGCTAATCGAAGACATACAGACCCTTTCCGGACGCAGCAAGACCCAGGATGAGCTGGCCGAGATAATTGACATCCTGATAGAAAGCGGTAAGAGAGTGATCTTCACATCCTCCCAGGCCCCTACGGAAATAGCCAACATTGATAGTGGCTTTCAGTCCCGCCTTACAGGGGGGCTCATAACCACCATCAATCCGCCTGACCAGCGGACCAGAAGCAAGATTATCCGACGTAAAGCATATATCAACAACCTGGAATTGTCAGAAGAAGTTATTGATTATATGGCAGACACAATCAAAGGCGACGTCCGCCAGATTGAGAGTGCGGTTATCAGCCTTAAGGCCCAGACCAACCTGCTGAAAACCAGACCTGACCTGGATATAGTCAAGGAGATCCTGAAAAACGTGGTTTATAAAGAAGCCCCCCAGCTTTCGCCGGAGGCCATCCTTGAACTGGTATCAGAGCAGTTCAAAATCAGCGCTGATGAGCTTAAATCCAAATCACGGAAAAAGACTGTGTCTTTCCCCAGGCAGATCATCATGTACCTTTCCAGGAAATACACCGATTATTCCCTGGCCGATATCGGCAGAATTTTAAACCGGGACCATTCCACGGTTGTCCACTCCATCCGCTCTATCAGCCAGAAACAGGCCAGCAATGCCAGCGTCAGCGGCCAGCTGGATTACCTCTCCAAGAAGCTGGAACAAAAGATCGGTTAAATGATATCAGAAATAAACCGGTTTAACCTCGGCCTGTCCCTTTTCCCCTCTTTGACCGGCGGCAAGATCTTCTGCAATCCTTCTGGCTGATTTGGTCATATCATTTATGCCGATCCCGTCCCAGCCGAAACCACAGATGAACAGCCCCTCCTCCGTGGCCTCCATTCTGCTCCGCCACTCCAGAAGTGCAGGATGGTCCTTTTCCAGCTGAGGAATGCCTGACTGCGGCCGCAGCACTTCCGTGAAGAAAGGAGGCTCAGGCAGGTCCATAAGGTCACTGATATCCTTATATACCTCTTTTATGATAGTCTCATCATCAAGATCAAGTCTCTCGGGGTGCCTGCGCCCGCCGACCAGGGCCTCAAGAAGCTGGTTGTTGCCGGGAGCCCGTCCCGGGAACATATGGGAGGAAAACATAACTCCCAGGGTAAAACGCTTCTCAACTTCCGGAGCCAGATAGCCGAAACCATAAGGGATCTGAGCCTTGTCGGAAAAACCCATAACCACATTATATATACGGGAAACCGGAACCTCCAGAACAGGAGGAGAAGACATAGGGTAAAGCAGCTTCAGGGCGGCATTTACGGGAAGGGCCATCACCAGGTTTGCTGCATAAAAGGTACCGCCGGAAGTGGACACTTCCCATTTCCCCTCATTTCTGGACAAGGACTTGACCTCTGCCTCCAGACGGATATCCCTGTCCTGGGCGAGCACCTGAATCAATCTTTCCATCCCCTGGGGGAAATTCTTCATGGCAGGCATGCCTTTTTTCTTCGGCTTCTTCCTCATTGTTTTCAGAAGAGCCTTCAATACCGAGCCATATTTCAGCTCAAGACTGCGGATTCCCGGCATTACCGCGTCAATACTGAGTTTTTCGTAATCTCCTGCATAACTGCCGGTCAAGGCGGCATCCACCAGAGGCAGCACTCCCTGGCCAAAGCGACGGGCGGCCCATTCCCCTACAGTCTGATCCCTCTCAACAGGCTCCACCCAGAAATCCTTAAGGACACGTATCTTCTCCAGAGGCGATAAAAGCGGGGTCGTAAGAATCTTACCGGGTTTCTGGGGAAGCCGGGTCAGAACACCATTATGACATACATAACGATGAAAATCTCCCAGAGGAGCCTGCTGGGCTTCACGGTCCAGCCCGGTATCCTGGAGAATCTCCCGGCTGGATGGGGAATTGTCCAGGAAACCGTGTGGCCCCCATTCAGCCAGAAAACCATCCTTGTGAAAAGAACGTACAGCCCCCCCGGGGCGCTCACCTTTTTCAAGCAGCACCACTTTCAGGTCAGGGCGCATTTTCCCCAGATAATGACTCAGACTCAGTCCGGAAATTCCGGCGCCAATCACCACAACGTCATAATAATTTTCCATAAGAATTACCTGGTTCAGGGTTCAAAGTTCAGGGTATAAAAAGAAGTCATCTGTTTTAGTATGTAAATCAACAGCAGAAAAAGTCCAGTCAGATTAAACCGGCGACTTTTTCTCCGGAGCTTAAAAGCATGAATCAGAATCACTGTACAAAAACACGTAGGCCCTGTTGTTGCAATTGTTTTCAACAACCTGATCTTAAGGCTTCAGGCTGAACCGACTTAAGAGGTATCAGTCCTCGTCAGCCGAGGGGTGACTGCTTACACGCCCTTACCGGTTAAGGCCCGATGTCCCGGGACCCCAACTGCCATTCTGAACCGGGCCACCAAGCCTGCGGCCATCATCAGTAGACCGGCAGTACTTATCCCTTCCCGGAATAATCCGTTATCTGCAAGAAAACCGATGACCGCAGGCACTACCCCACCTCCGAAAAAAACGGCAAAAGGAATGGTCAAAGAAACCACGACGTTTCTGGACTGAGAGGGTACCAGATTTACAAGGGTGGTAAAACCGGCCGGAAAAAAACAGACCGCCAGGACCGGTTGCAGAAAGACCATGGCCAATAGAAGTCTCCCGTCCGACCAGCTCAGAATTACGGTAATCAGGCCGGTTAACAGCAATACAGCAAACATTGTCTTTCCCGGTCCATAGCGGTCAACCAGCCAGCCCCCGACGAGGGCGGTTATCAAGGTGGCAACCCTGGACAGGCTGACCAGAGTATTGGCTGAGTCCTGGGCCCAGCCGTGCTCACTCACCAGAAAAAGGGGCAGCATGTTGTAAATTCCCATGGTACTGGCAATACCATTGCCGAAGATGAAGATCATCAACCAGAAGGCGGGAAGCTTGAAGAGAGGCCGGCACTGGGCCATGGTCGGCGCTTCTCCTTCAAAATTCTCCCGGCTGCCGAAAAGAAAGTAAATAACTGCTGTCAACAGGGCAAAGGCTCCTATAACGGCCATTATATACTGCCAGGAAGTACTCTCCAACAGAACAGCGACCAGGATGGGAGCGCTGAGAAAAGCTAAGTTAGGAGCGAGCTCATGGACTCCGAAAGCTTTACCCCAGTTGGCCTTTTGAAAAAGGCCGGAAATAGTGGTTATCCCGGAGGGAAGATAGAGGCCGGCAAAGATTCCGGTAAAAAGCACAAAGATCTTTATACTGACCAGGGTTTCCACTGAGGCCATACAGAGCATCATAAGGCCTATACCGGCCGGGGACAGGATCAGAACCCGGCGATGACCTATCGCGGAAGAGAAGAAACCAGAGGCCAGCAGAGCCAGAAAATAACCGAGATTGAGATAGAGAAACAGAGAGGCGGACTGGCTGTGAGTTATTGCCAGTTCATCTTCCAGGCCGGGTAAAAGCGGGGATATAATAACCCTGGCCATGAAGTTGAGATAGAATATAGCCACCAAAAGCAGCAAAAAGACTATTTGTGTCCTGGATTGACCGGTATTGCTCATGTTTCCGCCCGGATCAGAGGAATGAGGTCTAATATTATTAAGAACCGATGATTCAGGAAAGCACCTGATCAATCACTTTTCTCAATTCCTGCAGCTTATAGGGTTTAAAAATTACAGCTTTAAAGCCGTAACCCCGGTAATTGGACATCACCGGATCATTGGAGTAGCCGCTGGAGACAATAACCTTTGCCCCGGGATCAAAAGCCAGAATCTCCTGGACTGCCTCCCTGCCTCCCATGCCTCCGGGAATGGTAAGATCCATAATAATCAGATCCACAGACCTGCCAGCCTCTTTCTGCTTCCGGTATAGCTGTATTGCCTCCGTGCCGTCTTTTACCAGGAGAACTTCATGACCGAGGCGCTCGAGCATCGATTTAGACATTTCCCTTATCAGAGCCTCATCATCCATGACCATGACCTTGGCGGATCGTTCAATTCCGGACCGGGTCTCCTCTTCAATTCTCTCGTCTGCAAGAGACTTTTTGGAGGCGGGCAGGTAGATGGTAAAGACCGTCCCCTCTCCAGGCTTCGAATCTACCAGGATGTGACCGCCATGCTTATTGATAATGGAATAACTTATAGGCAGTCCCAGGCCGCTACCCTCCTGCTTGGTGGAAAAATAGGGATCAAAGATCTTATCAATAAAACTTTCCGGAATCCCTACTCCGTGGTCAGTAACCGTAATCTTTACATGTTTCTGATCACTGGAAAGGAAGATATGCTCCCCGCTAATGGTTTCAATGTTTTCACAGGTTACTTCAATGGTCCCTCCTTCCGGCATGGCGTGGGAGGCATTGAGAATCAGGTTCTGGATGACCTGGCTTATCTGGCCCTTGTCCACATCAACCAGCCAGAGATCATCCTGGATGTCAAATGTACAGGTTACCCGGTCCCCGTGCAGAATGAATTCAGCCGAATCCCTGATTATTTCTTCCAGAGAAGCGGTCTCTTTGACCGGCTCTCCTCCCCTGGAAAAAGTCAATAACTGGGCGGTCAGGGATTTGGCCCTCACCGAGGCCTTCTCGGCCTCGGACAGCAGCTCCCTTGTCTCCTTCCCCATGTTCCTGTCAAAGAGAGCCAGATTGAGGTTGCCCAGGATACCGGCCAGGATGTTGTTAAAATCGTGAGCAATCCCCCCGGCCAGAACCCCGATGGATTCCAGCTTCTTGATCTTGGTCATCTCCTTTTCCATCCGCAGCTGCTGGGTTACATCGCGGAAAACCAGTACCACTCCTATAACCCTGCTCTCACGGTCCCTGATCGGGGAGCCGCTGTCAGCAATGGTCCTTTCAGAACCATCCCTGGAAATAAGGGCGGTATGATTGGCCAGACCCACAATCCGGCCGGAAGAGAGAACCTTCTCCACTGGATTTTCACAGACAGACCTGGTCAGCTCATTTATAATCTTAAATACCTCGGTCAGGGGGTGGCCGAGGGCCTCATCCTGGGGCCAGCCGGTAAGATCCTCGGCAACCTTGTTCATCATGGTTACCCTGCCCCTGGTATCAGTGGTTATAACTCCGTCGCCGATGGACCTGAGGGTTACGGCCAGCCTCTCCTTCTCCTCGGCCAGAGCCTCCTCCGTCCGCATATGCTCACTTACATCCTCGACCACTTCGATAAAGCCGCCTGCCTGTTTACCGCTCTTCAGAGGAAAAGCCCGTATCCGGGCCTTTAATCTGCTACCATCGATCCGTTCAATATCGAGGCAGTCCTCCACGGTCCTGCTTTCTTCTTTAGCCCTTTTCCCGGGACAGTGCTGACAGATCGCCCCTTTCTGTTTAAACACCTCATAGCAGTTTTTACCGATGATCTCATCAAGCTCCAAACCAAAAAGATCAGCCTGGGCCTCATTGGCCATAACTATCCGATAGTCCGAATCAACCATGATTATACCAAGATCAATATTCTCAATCAGACTCCGGTAACGTTCTTCACTTTCCAAGAGCTTTTTCTGGATGTTTTTCAAATCTTCATAAGACTGGGTCCGCCGTCTCTCAAATTTTCTTACCATACGGAAGGCACCAACCGCACCCAACAGAATGGCAGCCATAACCAGAGAAAGAATCACAACAAAATGTTTCTGCTGCCGCGCTATCATCTCCCGAAAATTTTTCTCCACCATACCTGTGCGATCAAGCAGGTCATGGTATAAGGCATTATAGTGTTTTTCAATCATGCTGCCCGGTTCGGGATCTTGAGAGGCAACAAAGCGCTGGCGACTTACTTTTCTCAAATCTTCCAGCTTACTCTGTATATCGGAAATCCTGTGCTGCATACTATCTTCGGCAACCGGCAGTAAATCCACTCCCAAGTCACTTCCGCTTTTCTGTATTACCAAACAATATCTGTCTGCCATATCATAGTGCCTGATCACCTCCTCAAGCTCAACTTCTTCATCAGCGCCCATCACTGCTTCAAGCCGGAGATGTCCTACAGTCACTTCATGCTTTATTTCCCGGGCCGCATTAAGCAAGGAATTGAAGCGGGCAGAAACAAGATACCCCCCGTAGAGGCCATAGACCACCCCCCTATTGCCAAAAGGGCAAGAAAGGCAGTCAACAGGTAGATATGCCTGGGGAATGCGGGATACCGGATTTTTTCTTTATCGATTTCTGGATACTGGGACATAAAAACTTAAGTCATTGAATAATTACTGGATTACAGAGATACCAAACAGATACTTCACGCCAATTTCCTGGCTGATAAAAAAACCTGAAACTTATAATACAGGTGTTTATATTGTTGTCAAAAAAAACCTTTGGTATTCATCACAAAGAATGTAAAAGCAGGGTAACTGTTAAGCGGCTTACTTCTGGAAAAACATCCTTTTTTATTGACAGGCGGCACTGACAGTAGGTAAATGTTTAATCTGCATTACTTAATTTAAAGATAAGAAGGTATAAAAAACATTATTGTTATGAAGACAACAACAAGTATCCTATTCTGTCTGACCGTCTTTCTATTCCAGGTTTTAATTGCAAGTGCCGAAACCCGCTACGTTTCAGACCAGCTCTATTTATCCCTGAGAACCGGCAAGAGCCAGCAACACAAGGTAATAAAGACCCTGAAAACAGATACCCCCCTGGAAATCCTGGAAGACAGTGATGACAAGTACCTTAAGGTGAGAACCCAGGGAGGCGAGACCGGGTATGTATTAAAACATTACGTCACAAAAGAAAAACCCAAATCCATGTTAATCAGCCGGCTGAAGAAGGAAAATGAAGCTGCCGGGCAGGAACTGGCAACCCTGAGAACCAGAATAGATGAACTGGAAAATGAACTCACTTCCCAAAAGAGGGAGTATCAGGACAAACTGGCGGAACTCCGTGAAAATGAAGCCACTCTCAAGAATCAACTGAGCAACAGCCGCGATGAGCTGAAAAACCTGAAAGAAACATATCAAGAGCTGAAAGAGCAGTCAGGTAACCTGGAAGAAATCGTCAGTGAACGCAACAAACTGCGCCAACGTAATGAACTTCTCTCCGGTAAAGTCCGGAAGTTGGAAAGCAGAAATGCTGAACTAATGAATCTGGCAATGATTAAATGGTTTCTGGCAGGTGCCGGTGTCTTCCTGCTGGGCTGGCTGATCGGCAAGATGCCCAGACGCAAGAAAATCAGATGGTAAGGGAAACTCGATAACTTCCTCCCCGAATATCTCTGCATCTTCAGGATCATGGGAAACCATAAGAACCGGAATATCATATTCAGCCAAAAGAGAATCCAGCTCTTTTCGCATCCTGGCCCGCAGGGGTATATCAAGGGCTGAAAAAGGCTCATCCAGAAGAAAAAAGCCGGGTCGGACTACCAGTATCCGGGCCAGAGCAACCCGCTGCTGCTGTCCTCCGGACAGACAGGACGGCCGGTTTTCCGCCTGTTCCTTCAGCTCCAGGCGCTCCATAACTTGGTCAACTACCTTGCAGTCTCCCCTGTTCAGGGATCTCAAGTTCCTTCTGTTCAGGCCAAAGGCAATATTTTCCCGAACACTCAAATGGGGAAAAAGCGCATAATTCTGAAAGAGAAAACCGGCCCGGCGGCTGCGTACCGGCAGATTTATCTTGCGGTCACTGTCAAACAACGTTCTGCCCTTAATCCTGATAATACCGCAGTCCGGTTTAAGCAGCCCGGCGGCAGCCTTGAGAGTCAAGGTCTTGCCGGCCCCCGAAGGCCCCAGGAAAACGATCCTGTTACTGCCGCTTTTGACGCAAGACCTTAGAAAAAAGGTCTCACTTATCTTTTTTTTTATATCAATTTCCACTGTCATGATCTGAAACTCATTGCGGAGCCTTTCCTGTTAAGACAATTTTCAGTTGCTTGGTAAAAATCCCTGCTGCTTTAATATGTCCGCAGTCTCACCGGTCTTCAGAAATTTGATAAACCGAGCGACAGCCTCGGGCTCGGCGGATCTGTCAGTCACCGCCGCCCAGTAACGGACCAGCGGCGCCTTATCAACCGCAGTAACTACATCTGTCTTCTCTGCCCCCTTCCCGGCATCGGTTTTGTAAATGAACCCTGCCTCTACATTACCCCTTTTCAGATAGGCCAGAACACTTCTGACATGACCGGCATAAACATACTTGCTTTTCAGGCGCTTCCAGAGGTTTTTCTCCTTCAAACCCTTGCGGGCGTACTGACCGGCCGGTACCGTTTCCGGGGTGCCCAGAGCTATCCGGGAAACCCTCGGCAGCAATAGATCGTCAAGGTTTTTAATCCGGGCAGGGTTACCTGCCGGGACAGCCAGGACCAAACGATTTCCGGCAAAAACAAATCTGCTCCGCCGGTCCACCAGTCCCTCTTTTTCCGCTTTGTCCATAAACAGCCGGTTGGCTGAGACATATACGTCAACCGGAGCCCCTTGTTTTATCTGGCGATAACAGCTTCCGGAAGAAGCGAAGTTAAGTATTATCTTATCTTCCTGGTACTTCCTCTGATAAGCATCTTTTAAATCGGGAATGACATCGATTAAGCTGGCTGCAGCTGACACCCTGATTTCAGCACTAAAGACCGGTTCCCCCTTCAACAGCGGAAATACCGACAATACGGTCATCAGAAATAAAACCACTCTATACATAACACCCCCCCTCCTTATACTCCATACCGTCAATTAAAATTTAGCTCGCAGTAATCGCCCTGAGAAAACCAGAATAACAATCCCGAGAGCAGAAATAGCTCCGGCCAGGATATTGGCAGTCTGATCATCCCCGGCCTGAACCGCACTGTAGATAGCAAGGGGTAGGGTCTGGGTCCGGTCCGGCATATTACCGGCCACCATCAGGGTAACCCCGAATTCTCCCAAAGCTCTGGCAAAGGCCAGCATCACCCCGGCCAGGATGGAAGGCCAGGCCAAAGGCAGGGATACCCGGAAAAATACCCCCCATTCCGAAACCCCCAGGGTGCGGGCGGCATCCTCATAGTCTTTGTTTATCCCTTCCAGGGCAGCCCGGGCTGATTTATAAAGCAGAGGAAAAGAAACTATAGAAGCGGCTATCACCGCCCCCTTCCAGGTAAAAATAAGCGAGACACCGAACCAGTCCTGCAGAAAAGTGCCGATGATCCCGTTCCGGCCCAGAAGAGTCAAGAGATAATATCCCAGGACCGTCGGCGGCAGCACCAGGGGGAGGGTGCAGGCGGCATCCAGCACTTCTCGCCCTGGAAAATCCCGGCGGCTGACCAGGAAGGCAAAAGCAACTCCGGCAATCAGACTGATCAGAGTTGCCAGGCAGGCCACCTTCAGACTGAGAAACAGAGGAGTATAGATATCAGGGGCATTCATTTGCTGCTAAAAGGGAAGTTTCTGACTTTCCTGGTCGAGGAATTTCTGAAACTTTTCATAAAAATTCCAGAAACGACTGATTGCCTCTTCACCTTCCCGGGTGAGTTCCGCCCCTCCTCCCCCTTGTCCCCCTCTCCGGGATATTACCAGAGGGGAAACCGCCTGTCTGTTCATGGAATCCACCAAATCCCAGGCATGCTTGTAAGACATCTCCATGGTTCGGGCAGCCCTGGAAATGGAGCCATACTCGTTTATTCTTTCCAGAAGGATTACCCGGCCATAACCCAGAAAGGTCTGACCGTCCCTGTCAATCCAGATCCGGCCCCGACAGCAGAAGCCTTCGGAACCTGGCTGCTTTTTCTTATCCTTTTTATGTTTCGACATATTCGTTATATACCAAAAAATATAACGAATATCAAAATAAATCTTTAAACAAGAATAACAGCCAGCGCCCTACGGAAGCATTATATGAAAGGATTATGAGGAAAGGCGGCTGTCAACCGCCATATACTGCCGGATGGTAGCCACCATGGTAGCGTGGCTCCAGGTCAGAGGACTGACCGACAAAGATTCATTACTATGGGGATGGATCTGCTCAGCCATTACCCCGCTGGGCAGGGTTCGGTCAGCGGCCCACTGGATGCTCTGCCTGGGGAAGATCAGATCCTTTTGTCTCCGGGCCGTGGCCAGATGCCACTGGGCCAGCCACAGGGTGGTAATGAACCAGGGATTGCCGGGTACCATGGTCAAATCTTCACTTACCTGATAATAATAGTCGTTTTCATATCTGGCCACTCCCCCTGCTTCCGCCTGGACTGTTAGTTTCTGTTCCACAGTCTCCATGGTAGCCTTGATGCCGGGATCATCAGCCGGCAGCATGCCGAAATACCAGAGCCCCACCAGGGAGGCGTCAACCGTTTCGTCCTTCTGCCAGGCTCCCTCCTGGCGGACAATCGTACGCAAATATCGCTGCCTGTCCTCATCCCACATATACTTCCTGACCGCTTCGAGGATATCGGCGGCAACCTGCTGATAGTAGGCAGCAAGTTTATCTTCACCAAAAGCGCCGGCAAACCTGGCTGCCGCCTCAAGCCCGGCCCAGACCGAGCCCACAGTCCAGGCATGGACTCCATAGCGTTCTTCCCAGAGATCCCAGGAAGGCAAAGGCAGGCCGCTGTCTTGATCGCGGTATGCCGCCAGCCAGTTGGCCGCCCGCACCACCAATCCCCGGTAATGAGTCTTAATATATTCGATATCCCGGAATTGCTGAAAGTGCTGCCATAAAGCCCAGAGGACCAGAGCTGTCTCATCCTCCTGGACCGGCAGGCGTTTTTCCCCCTGGCGGTACCACCCATGCCAGGACGAGGCCAGGGAGCCATCGGCATTGTACTTGTGAAGCAGATAACCTTCCTCGGTTATGGCCCGATGACAGAAATCAAAAAAACGCCTGCTGATTTCCGAATAACCAACCTCGATGAGAGCGGCTGCCACCAAGGCTCCATCCCGGGGCCACACATAAGAATAGGTATCCCGGCTGAACAGGGTGGAATCATGATCATTGGCTGCCATGATCCCGCCGCTGTTATCAATCTGGCTGCGGAGAATCAGGAGGCTGCGCCGACCGAGATCACAGATCTCACAGGGCAGACCGCTGAAACTCTCTTCCTCCTTATTCACCCACAATCGCCAGTAATCACGGCTTCTTTTCAGGTGGAGCTCCGCCCCTTTTCTCCTGATTCTCCTGCCTATCCTGGTCACCTCCTGGAAATCGACCCCAGCAGCAAACCAATGCCAGATTACGAGGTCCTCATCCTGTTTAAAGTCCGCATGAAGGGCAATAACCGAATCTATGCTGCCCTGGGCCACCGGGTTGCCGGAAAGCTCCCCGTCTTCGGCATCCCTGTAGGTGCCTTCCAGTCCATGAACCTTCTTGTCGCCCACAGCCCAGCTGTCAATACCGCTGTCCAGCTCACCTTCCCTTTCCTGCCCCCCGCAGAGCATAAACCAGGTCCTTTCCTTGTAATGGAAAAGTGCCCGGCGCTGAGGTTCATAATAGGCGGTATCGCCAATATCGTGACCGTTTAAGGAAAAATCATAGGCAAAAAAAAGTCGGATTCGGCTCACTGACTCCACTTTTTTCCGCACCCTGATTTTTTTTAGATAAATATTTTCATGAAAATCGACCAGGTCGTTGCAGATAAGTTCTATACCCAGATCCTCATGGCTGAGCTGCACTTCCGTCACCAGGGCGTCTTCCAGATAACCTATCTTACGGTCCCACCCCCCATTGTCCAGCCAGCGGAAACGACCGTCCACCCAGACCCCAAACCGGCAGATCTGACCTCTGGTATGGTTGTGCATCCCTACATGGGGCCAATAAATGTCACGGACCTGGTAATAATGGTCAAAATTAACCAGTAGTGATCCGTTTCCTACAGGAATATCCCGGGGCATATTTCAAACCTCTACTTACTTTTTAGATATTGCAACTATAGCCGGAAAAACTACTGCAACAGGATTACCGGCATATGCCTCTTTTCAGGGGTAACACATGTTAAAAGCATATAGCCTTTTGCTCAATATGACATATCTGTGATATTTGAGAAGGTTTTCCCAAAAAACAGCTGCAATTTTGTATCAAGCAAGATCGAACCATCTCCCAGCCTTTTTCAGGTTTACTTTTTTATTCAGCTATTCCAGGATAATAGGAAAAATATTTAACTGTTTTATTCCGGCACAGATCTTGAAATAACTACAGGATAAAACAGGCTGCATATCTCCAAAAATACCTTGAAAAATGGCTACTTGTTTTTTTCAGCAGCCTTTCAGTAATTAAATTTGATGTAACAGCCACTTCCGGATTTCCTGCCGGGATTATTCCTGTTATATTAAATAATGTAGGCTGAAAAAAATCCAATAGATTTGAAGATTGCTTATGAAAATAAACGACCGAAAAAACACAATCTTCTACTTGCTGCAGCAGGACGGCCCTTTTGCCACCCTTGAAACTCCCCTGACCAGCCGCACTTTCACTCCCAACGCCAGAAAAAGATCAGCTGCCATCCACCGCAACGGCTTAACCACCAAGTACAGGATAATCCGGAACCAGATTCAGGAACTCCTTGACATCTCCTCATTTCGGGAAATCTATGAACTGATGTCAGATCATTCCCGCAAGAAACAGGTGGCCAGAAGGGCCTATATGCTTATCGGCAACATGTTCGGCATCGAGGGTAACGAGAGAGAGATCATATCCCGGGTGAACAGTTACTCCCGTACTGCGGATGCAGTAATCCGCTACCTCCAGAGACAGACCATGGCCCCTTATTCATCATACCTCGATATGACCAATGAAGTCGATATAATTACAAGTCCGGTGGATTTACTTCTTATGATCTTTGATGACCGCTATCATCTAAAGGCGAGATTTGAGGCCAAACGCAAGCTTATCCTGATGAATCTGGCCGGCTCCATCGATCAACGGGAAAGAGAGACGGATATCGAGGCCAAGTTTGCAGAATTCCTGAATTTCTTAAACGAATTTGTCTGGAGTCATAAAACCCGGATCGGCGAACTGGAACCGGCCTATCTATTAAGCAGCCATGACCGGGAGTCTTTTGCCTGCAGTAGTCTCAAAATTCTGTCACCAGAGGAAGCCAAAAACATCGTACTCACGGAGCGGCAGAAACTTACTCTTATCAAAAGACGCATGTTTGAAATCAACGGCAGAAAGATCCCGGTTTACGTGTCAATCCGCAAAAAATCCCCTGAAGCCAAGGTATTGAAATTAT
Source organism: Desulfurivibrionaceae bacterium (assembly GCA_046537975.1). GTDB lineage: Bacteria > Desulfobacterota > Desulfobulbia > Desulfobulbales > SURF-16 > JAWLDV01. The sequence continues at coordinate 3,925 of JBKHJR010000038.1, read as the reverse complement.
TACGCAAGGGAGAGGAGAACCCGGCAGTGGCCGTGGATGATGAACTTGGTCTTATGGGGGTGGTGGATTCCCTGAAGGAAGTAAAGCTTTTCCATAAACATCTTACCCAGAGCGCTGTTCAGGCTCATTCCTTCATGACCCTGGAGGATATTTCCGATAGCTTGCACGGCCAGAGATATCAGATCTCCAACGAGGGTAGCTGTCCTCAGACCTCCATGCTCAAGTTTTTCGCCCGAATGGGGGGCATGCGGATTGAATTTATAATCCACACCAACAAGAGTTATCTTAACTACATTTATCAACGAGATGTCTCCCACCATGAATACGAGGTAAAAAGAATCATCGATTCAGGGGCGGCAGACCTTCTCTTTCCGAAAGAACTCTACGATCTGGACATGCAGGAAGTTAAAAAGGAGCTTATCCACCGTTACCGGCATATGATTGAATGGACTAATTAGCGGTCCAGTGAACAGTTATAATAGAGCACGAGAACAGAGAAAAAATCGATCTGCCGGAACAGTCCCTGACTGTCAGCCCCTTATTTACCGGGGAAAGGCGGCAGGGATCCCTCCGTCCACCGGCAGGGTGGCGCCTGTGGTAGGAGTCTGGCCGCTGGCGAAAAATACCACGGCATTGCCCACGTCTTCGGCCCTGATCTCGGACTTGAGCAGATTGCGCTGTCGGTAATACTCTTTAAGGCCTTCCGGATCCAGATTCCGAGCCCGCATCCGGTCAGGCCCCACCACTTCCCAGAGACCGGAGGAGACTTCATCCCCTTCGAAGATGGCGTCAGGATTGATCATATTGACCCGCACCCCGATTTCAGCCAGCTCCAGGGCAGCCACTCTGCCCAGCTGATGAGCCCCGGCCTTGGAGGTACTGTAAGCCCCGAAAGAGGCCCCGGGATCAAAAACGTTCTTGGAACTGTTGATCACCACATGACCACCGGTCCCCTGACGGCGGAAGACCGGGATGGCGGCCTTTATCACCTGAAAGACCCCCATGAGGTTGACGTCAATGATCTTCCTGAACTTGCCTTCATCAAGTTGGGCCAGAGGAGCAACATGGGCCAGCCCGGCATTGGGGACCAGAATATCCAGGCCTCCTGCCTGACCGATCAGCCGCCTTAAAGACGACGTCACTGATTTCTCATCACTGACGTCCATCTGTAGGCCGGTAACCATTCCGGGATCAAATTCCTCAGCCAGCTTGGCAACCACCCGGTGTAGGCGGTCCTGATCGATATCACTTAAGAAAAGCCGGGCTCCGGCTTTCAGGAGCTGTCTGCCGATACCCACGGCAATGGCCCCGCCGCCCCCGGTAACCAAGGCGATCCTTCCTTCCAGGGGCAAAGGCGCACCTTTACCCAGTTTTGCCTGCTCCAGACTCCAGTACTCCATGTCGAAGATATGCCCGGCATCGAGCTCCTTGTACTCCCCTGCCGCCGCAGCTCCGATCTTGGCCCGCAAAGTATGTTCGCCGATGTCCGCGACTACTTTCGCTTCTTTGGGGGTCTTGCCCGCCGCCACCAGACCGAAATCCGGAACCAGGACCAGACGGGGCATGGGATCAAGCTTGGTGCGTTCCACATTCTTGGCTGCCACCTGGACGGCAAAATAACGATCATAATGCTCTTGATATTCATTGACCGCTTTCTTGAGTTTTGCGGTCATCCCCTCTTCATCCTCTATGCCGCTGCAATCCAGGAAAAGAGGATAATTTTTAGTGCGAATTACATGGTCCGGGGTCAGTACCCCGGTGGCAAAAAGACTCTCGGCATCAGGCCGGGCCAGGGCCTCAAGAATATCGTCATCGTCACGCACCTCCAGGCAGAAATAACGTTCCCTGCCCTTATGGTCGGTATGGGCCAACTGGCCGCGCAGCGTAGGCAGAAGCAGCCCGGGCTCGGGTTTTTCACCAGGCTGCGCAGGGGGGCCCGGCTTTTGGGCCAGGGCGGCAGCCACATAATCCTCGGCCAGGGAGACATAGTGAATCATCCGTTCATAGGCGGTCCCGGCATCATCGGCAAAAGTAAATATCCCATGGTTGCGCAGGATTATACAGTCCATCTCCGGCCGGCTCTCATAGAGTTCAGCCATGGCCTTGGCCAAGGGGAAACCGGGCATAATAAAGGGTAATATACCGACATCAGGGCCAAGAGCCTCGCGGAGCAGAGATTCCGGTTCAGCCTGATTGGTCAGGGTGACAATGGCATCGGCATGGCTGTGGTCCACGAACCTGTGGGGCAGGAAGGCGTGAACCAGAGTCTCAATGGAAGGGTTGGGGGCGGAAGCATCAAACATATGAGTCCGGAACTGGTTAACCATCTCCTCGTCGCTTAAGGACTCAAGTTTCCTGAGCTTACGGAGATAGTTGAGGTCCAGCCCCGGGAAACCGGCGGGCTCTATGGTGGCCAGATTCCAGCCGCTGCCCTTGATAAAGATACCCTCTACCGGTTCATCCAGTATGTTGGTGAAAGTGGTTTTCACCGAGGTATTGCCCCCGCCATGCAGGACCAGATCCTCTTCCTGGCCGATAAGCCGCGAGGTGTATACCCGAAGGGCCAGATCCTCAGGGATATCGGGATATCGGTCAATCGTTTCCCGGGCCTCTCTGTCACTGTATAAATTTTTCATGGCTTGTTCCGGCTCCAGATTTTGGATTTTAGATTTTGAGAACTGATAATTATCATAAACCGGGCGCTGGCGATTTGTCAAATCCACTCTTCAGCCCGACAATGAAACAGGAGCATATGAAAATCTATTGATTTTGACTGTCAAAAAAGGAAGTATGATAAAAAAATTTCTATATATGGAGGCCGCCGCATGACTGACAAGTTTCATCAATCACTTAACGATCCGGATCAGTTCACCCTGACCTATGAGCTGGTTCCGGGCCGGGGTGGCAGGAGCGTCAGCCACAGTAGGGCCCTGGCTCTGGCTGAAGAAGCTTCGGCCGATGGCAGGCTGCAGGCAGTGAGCATCACGGAAAATGCCGGAGGCCATCCGGTTCTTTCTCCGGAAGTCCTGGGAATTGAGATCAAAAAAATGGGACTTGACGTCATCATTCATCTTTCCTGCAAGGACAGGAACCGCCACCAGATAGAGAGTACCCTCTTTGCCTGGGACCGGGAAGACCTTGATAATCTCCTGGTTATCAGCGGCGATTATCCCCAGAAGGGCTACCGGGGACGGGCCAAGCCGGTATTTGACCTGGATTCCATCCATGTTCTTGATCTGATCTCCCGCCTGAACTGTGAACAGAACGGGAGGGACCGCAGAAATCCTGCGGTCCAGCTCTACCATCCCACCACCTTTTATAAAGGGGTGGCAGTCTCACCTTTCAAACACCTGGAGGCGGAACTGATGATGCAGTATTACAAGCTGCATCGCAAGGTGGAAAACGGTGCCGACTATGTAATAACCCAGATCGGCTATGACGCCAGGAAATTCCATGAACTTCTCCTTTACATGGAGATGGAAGATATCGGGGTACCGATCCTGGGCAATGTCTTTATTCCCAACCTGAAAGTGGCGGAATTGATGTACCGGGGCGAGATCCCGGGCTGCGTCATCCCTGACCGGCTTTATGAAGAAATGCAGGCAGAGGCAAGATCCGCGGACAAAGGCAAGGAGGCCCGCCTGATAAGGGGAGCGAAACTGTTGAGCGTTCTTCAGGGGATGGGATATAGCGGAGCCCATATCGGCGGTCCCGGCCTGACCTATAAAGATATCTCCTTCATGCTCGATCAGGCGGAAAGATATCGCCAGGACTGGCGGGAACTGGTCAAAGAGCTTTCCTACTGGCCGGAAAAGAGCTTCCATCTGTTTGAAAAAGATCAATCAGGCCTAAACAGTAGGACATATAATACCCGCAGCCAGGCAAAGAGAAAAAAACTTTCCTACAGTTTCAGCAAAATCAATCA
>JBKHJR010000085.1:0-7178 GCA_046537975.1 Desulfurivibrionaceae bacterium | reverse complement strand
AGGCTGAGTAGATCTTTTGGGCCTGATCAACCGGGGGTTCATAGACGTTCCCGCTTTGTGCGACCCCGGACCGCCCGCCTGTCGGTATTATTGATTTTTCGTACATACCGCACCTCCCCCTTATCTCTGGCCACGATTTTTCGGAGGCCGGCCAGGACCACATTTTTTCCCATCATTGTCTATGGGGGTTTTGCTATCTAGCCAGTCGCTGATGTCGCTCCACCGCCAACATACTCGCCCCCCAATTTTGACCGGAGCCGGAACAGCAGACCAGTCCCGCCTCCTAAGGTGATTTCGTACCGCTGATTCAGTCTTTCCGAATAATGCCGCTAAATCAGGTACATAGTAGACAATCTGGTTTTGATTGTGGTGTGATGATGACATAAGTTGCCTCCTTCTTTTTTAATAATTCAACAAAAGGAGGCGGTGGGATATCTACTTACTTATTCTTCTTAATTCTTACTTACTTGGATAATTTGGACAGAGGTGTCCCTACAGAGATGTTTTGACAAACTACACTTAGGATAGTCGCACCAAGGAGGTGCGATGCTTGGTTGGAATGGTGTGGTGCGTGCAAGACTGTTTTTCTCCTGAATATATGGTGCACGTCCTTCCATATTGATATCAGGAGTTGGCGCTGAAGTATCGGAGCCGTCTTATTTGGAGCATGAGCCCGCCTGCCCCATGCTCCGACCCCGGGATGATTTGTTCTGCGTCCGCAGAGCGGAGGCTTTAACTTTATAGAAGGTAGATCATTGAAAGACAATCGATCATCCTCAATTGCGTCCTTTCTAACTATCTTCTATACCTTTTTATTCTGAATTCTTCCTTTATCCTACCGCCTTTTTAAAGACCACAGCAATCTATCTTGATTGCTCATATTTTTACCGTATAATGTATATTTTATCTTGTCAAAAAAATATCAAAAAAAATTTAGTTTTATTATATTTTTTTGCTCCAATTTTGCTCCAATTTTGCTCCAATAAGTGGATCAAAGGTGATATATCGTGATTTATCGATATTTATCAACTTATTGCAATTATTGAATAATTTTGATCAAATATGCGCCACACAGACCCTTAAATTGGATCCGAAGTCCGATGCTCTATCCAGCTGAGCTACGGGCGCTTTCCGGCACTGGTTTCCATTAAGAATTAAGCTTAACAGAACAGAGCCGGGCATGAAACCTTAAAGAAGGTTGTTTCGCATTAACTCTGCTAACAATTTTTTAATAGATTTGTCAAGTTCTGGGCGGGAGGGTCGATAAGTGACAATGACAATATCACATCGATTTAATTAATTTAACTTCTAATTAAAATTATCTCAAACGGAAAGATTACAGGAGACCGACTTTATGTACCAAGCACTTAAGGCCTATCAGCAGACAAGAGTACAAAGTGATGTCAATCCGGTCAAGCTCATACATATGGCTTACGAAGGTATCCTGACCTCTCTGGAAAAGGCGGAAGAAGGTATTGACGAGGGCAATGTCCGGAAGCGCGGGGAAAATCTGAGCAAAGCGATCGGCCTGATCACTGAACTCAATGTCGCCGTAGGAAAAGGAGATCCCGAGGATGAAACTGTTGCCTTTCTGCGAGGCCTTTATGAAAGTATTCTGGTGGAACTGCCCCAGGTATCCTTGAATGAAGACAAAGAAATTCTCCACCGCACCTCCCGTTATATAACCAGGCTCAAGGAAATCTGGGAAAATACCGTCATGCGGGAGCAAATGCCCTCCCAAACCAAGGAACAAACCACGGAAGCTTCCCACATGACTCAACAGCCACCTCAGGGGAAAGCCGGTGCCAGAAGCGGCCTTAACATCTCCATTTAACCAAAAGGGAATGATCCATACCTTTTAACCAGTCAGAGATCCTCTTGTCCATGTCCCGGCAGGAGGACCTCGGTACTTTCCTGCCGGGAGCTCATCCCCCACTCTGCTTAACTGCGCCGGCAAGCCGTCGTGTTAATATTACAAAAAACTTTCACAGATTTTATACTGTATTATAGCTTAATACCTGCTAAAATATTATGCTTAAGGCAAAGGCTTAAAAGCCCCGGCGACAGATGAATATTATTAACTCAGGTTAAAGACTATGGAACAGGTTACCCAGATAAGACTGCTTGCTTTCCTTGCCGTCTTTGCAGTGATGGCTCTCTGGGAGGCGGGATTGCCCAGGCGGCGTCTCACCGTCTCCAAAAAGGGACGCTGGCTGAATAATCTGGGCATAATATTTCTGGACAGCCTCATTCTCCGCCTTTTAACCCCGGCGGCAGCTGTAGGGGTGGCTTTTGCCGCCAACCAGGCAAACTGGGGGCTGCTCAATTACCTGGAACTTCCGGCAATCGCCGCAATTATCGTTGCGGTTATAATCCTTGACCTGGTCGTCTTTCTCCAGCATGTCATGTTTCACGCCGTTCCTCTGCTCTGGCGCCTGCATATGGTCCATCACGCCGACCTGGACATTGATCTTACCACCGGTCTGCGTTTCCACCCCATCGAGATTATCATCTCCATGCTTATCAAGATGACGGTGGTGGCAGCCTTGGGACCACCGGTTATCGCGGTAGTTATCTTTGAGATAATTTTGAACGGCACCGCCATGTTTAACCACGGCAATCTCGGTCTGTCGGTGGCGGTTGACCGCTACCTCCGTCTGTTGGTGGTAACCCCGGATATGCACCGGGTGCATCATTCGGTAACCATCCGGGAAACCAACAGCAACTTCGGCTTCAACTTCCCCTGGTGGGACAGATTTTTCGGCACCTACCGACCCCAGCCTGTGGCCGGTCACCAGGGAATGACCATAGGTCTTGCCCAGTTCAGAAAACCTGAAAGGCTTACCCTGGGCCGGCTCCTGGTTCTCCCCTTTACCGGCGACCCGGGACGCTACAGCCTTAAGGATATCGGAGGCAATCCGGAAAAACTGGTCAGGTCCGGCAGGGACAAAAAACAGTGATGAGGGAAACATTGAAAAAATAACAGAACAATTTAAAGTATCCTGAAAATAATACCGATATTGTAAAATAGTAATAAAGACTGACGGATAAGGATCTGATCCAACAACACATTATTTCTCAACATAAAAGGACAACGCCATGCCGGGGACAGTAAGCCAACTGGGTTTCAATTCCGATATTGAGATGCAGCGTATGCTGGACCAATTGCGGAAAGTCGACCAGGAGCCCATAAACCGCAAGGAAAACAAGATTTCCGAGACCCAGGAGAAAATCAACGAGTTTGACACGGTCAACCAAAAACTCCTGGCCATGAAGAACAACGCCCTTAATCTATCTCTGGAAAGCAACTACGATGAACGCTCGATAACCAGCTCAGATGAGAGCGTCCTGACCGCCGAAGTAAGTAGCGGTACCTCGCCTAAAAACGCCAGTATCGATGTAAACCAGATTGCTGAAAAAAGTTCCTGGCTCTCTTCCGGAATGGCGGACTCAGACACCAGCGTTTATGTCCCTACTTCCCAGGAATCAACCACCGGTGTAGTTGATCCGGCAAGCGATATCGTCGCCCGGGACGGGGAATCAATAACCATCGATTTCGGCGCAAGCGATTCTTTTACTGTCAATATCGGTGCCGACACCACCATGGATGACTTGGTGGACCAGATCAACAACCATGCCGACAACACCGGCACAGGTGATAACGACCGGCTGGTAACAGCCGAGACCTACACCTCGGATGGTGAGACATTCATGAGGATAAGAAGCGATGACGCTGACGGCAGCGGGGAAGACAACAGGGTGGCTGTCAGTGAGAGCCTGGAGGCCCTCGATTTCACACCTCCGGATAAGACCCTGTCCTATGAGGTCGGCGACAGCGAGACAATCTCGATTGATGTTGCCGCGGATACCGGTATCTCCGAATTGGCCAACTTAATAAACAATGATGAGAACAACCCCGGCGTTACTGCTTCCCTGATTGATGACGGCAGTGATACCAACCCCTACAAGCTGAGCCTGGTCTCGGACACCAAGGGGGAAGACGGCCGAATATCCTTTACCAGCCAGCTTCCGGACATAACCATGAACGAAGAGAACGGAGCCGACTCATCCCTGAATGCCCAGTTCAGTGTAGACGGAATAAATTATCAGCGTTCCTCCAATACCATTGATGATGTGATTTCCGGGGTTACCATGGACCTGGAATCTCCCGGTACTTCCTCAATCACGGTCACCAGCAATGATGACAATGTTGCGGATAACATTAAGGGCCTGGTTAAGGACTACAATGAAGCTATTAAGGAAATAGACGAAAATACAGCCTGGGATGAGGAAAAGGAAGAGTTCGGCATTCTGGCCCGGACCACCCTGCGGGATCTGCCCCACACCCTGCGCAACACCATGACCAGCCAGATTGATGCAGACCCGGCAGGGGAAGTAACCACCATGTTCGATCTTGGCCTTAACTATAACCGGGATGGTTCCATTGAACTGGATGAATCCACCCTGGATAAAGTTATGAGTGAGAATCCGGAAAGTGTGCAGGCCTTCTTCCTGGGAGACTCCGATAAAAATATAGAAGGACTGGCTGATAAATTAAACAACAATCTGCGCAACATAACCGGCAGTTCCGGCCAGATTGCCGGGGAAAAGAATGCGGCTCAGTCCAGAATAGCAGATCTGGAAACCGACATTGAACAGGAAACCGGCCGCCTTGATAAAAAATATGACCGACTGCACAAGGAGATGGTCGAACTCTCCCAATACATGGACTCCATGGAATCAACCGGCGACCATCTGACCTCCCAGTTTGACAGCATTTCTCAGGGCTGGAGTGGAGGATGATAAGGCCTGAGACCTTGGGATTAAGATTATGACTCAATATCTACCGGAAGAAGCCGCCACTTTATTTAAAGATTTCCGAGAAATGCAGGATCGCCACCTAACAGCCCTGGCGGAAAAGAATCTGGGCTCCATTCCTGATTCCGACGATCAAAGGCGGAGAATGCTCCAACGATTAAAAAACTGGTTTGAAAGTGAGGAGCCGGCGACAATCGATCCCTCGATCCTGAAGGCGGAATTGGGCACTCTTATGGAAAAAGAAGAGAAACTGAAACGAGAGGTGGAGAATAATTACCGGAAACTAAGGGCTGAGTTAGAGTCCATCAGAATAGGCAAAAAGGCGCTCAACCACTACAGCGAAAAAGGTTACGGTTTAGGCGACTCTCCCCACTTTGTTTCCAGAACTACCTGAACAAGCCGTAAGCCGGCTCTATTCATACAAGTAATACCGGCCGGCCTGTTTCTTGAAATCCTCGACCCCCCTGTTCCACAGCCTTTTAAACTTCCCGTAATCAGGATCTTCCCCTGAAAATATTTTTCTGACCGCAACCGAACCGCAGACCAGGTCAAACATCCGCAGTTTCTCAGGGGCAGCGGCAAACAGCTTATGCTCCGGATAATTCCGGACGACATGGTTTAAAAACTGAAACTGGATCAGGGTGGGACGGAGACGGTGATAAGAAGTGATATGGATCTGAACTCCCTCCAGTTTCTTGTCTTTCTGCTTTCCGTAGTAAGGTTTAAATCGGATGGGCCGAAACAGGACTCCCGGCATATCAAGGTCATTCATGGCGGCAGCCAGTTTTTCAGCCTCCAGCCAGGGAGCAGCCAGCACCTGGAAGGGCAGAGTATAGCCCACTCCCACCAGGTTAGAGCTCAACTCACCTACTATTCCGGTGGCGGCATAAAAAAAGGGGGTCTCGGCCCGGGGGATATGAGGGGAGGTCGGAACCCAGGGCAGGCCGGTTTCGGTAAAGACCATATCGCGCCTCCAGCCCTTCATCTTTACCACCTGCAGTTCACACTGCACCCCGCCGGAGAGGAGCTTCTCGCCATTGAGGAGGCGGGCAAGTTCACCGATGGTCAGGCCGTGGACATAAGGAATCCTGAACTGACTGACAAAGGACTGCTGAGCCTCCTCCCAGAGCGTACCCTCCACCAGCCTTCCTCCCATGGGATTGGGCCTGTCCAGGACCACCACTTTTTTACCGTTTTCAGCAGCCGCTTCCATTACCAGCCCCAGGGTGGAAATATGAGTGTAGGAGCGGCAGCCTATATCCTGGAGATCAAAAACCAGAAGATCGACGCCGGCAAGCATTTCCGGAGTCGGTTTTCTGGTCCCGCCGTACAGAGAGTAGACCGGCAGACCGGTTTCCGGATCAATGGTATTGGCGACCCTGGACCCGGCACGCCTGTTGCCCCTGATTCCGTGCTCAGGACCGTAAAGAGCCACCAGATCAACTTCCTCGGCCTGGAACAGTATGTCCACCGTGGACCGCAGACGGCTGTCCACCCCGGTTGGATTGGTGACCAGTCCCACCCGGCCCTCCTTGAGCGGCTCAAAGCCCTGCTGCCTTAAAACCTCGATCCCGGTTTTGACAGCGGGATCAACTCCTGCTTCCGAAGCCGGGACCACTGAAAGCAGGAGATAAAACAGCACAAAAAGGCTCTTAAACATAATAAATCCCAAACCGGCAAGGAATTAAATTGCTATTATACTGTGGGCAAAGTTGATAATAGGCATGAGAATCTTCTGAATTATGCCGGCATAAAACAGGCCCAGCAGAATAAGAAATCCGAAAGGCTCCAGCTTGATAAACAAGTCGGCCTGGCGGCGGGGCAGAAGGCCCATGAGCACCTTGCTGCCATCCAGGGGGGGGATGGGCAGAAGGTTAAAAAAAGCCAGGACAATATTGATCCAGACACTGGCCGCCAGCATCTGATAAAGGGGAAAAAGCAGGGCCTCCGGAATGACAGGGGATATCAGGGCTACCAGCCAGGCCAGGACGGCACTGGCCAAAGCGGTAAGCAGATTGGCACCGGGACCGGCCAGGGACACCCAGATCATGTCTTTCATGGGATCCTTGAAATAGCGGTGGTCAACCGGCACCGGCTTGGCCCAGCCGATCTTCATGATAATAAAGGCAAGGACCCCCAGGGGGTCCAGATGTTTCAGGGGATTGAGGGTCAGACGTCCCTGGGCCCTGGCCGTAGGGTCGCCGAAACGGAAAGCCACCCAGCCGTGACAGTACTCATGGATGGTCAGGGCAAAGAGAAAGGGCGGCGCCAGGATAATAATCTGTTGAATAATACTCATATGTTTTTAAGTGTTAAGTGTTAAGTGTTAAGTGTTAAGTGTTAAGTGTTAAGTGTTAAGT
>JBKHJR010000037.1:0-27677 GCA_046537975.1 Desulfurivibrionaceae bacterium | reverse complement strand
GCCTCCACCTCCTGGCTTATAAAGGGATTGGAGTGTTTCCCGATTCCGGGGCAAATCTGCCGACCCAATTATGGATTGCCGCCAGATACTTCGAAAGCGTTTCTTTGTTAATAGCTCCTTCTTTTTTGGGACGCAAGTTTCCCCATAATCTCCTTTTTCTCTCTCTCGCAGCTGTTGCGGCTCTTTTACTGTTTTCAATATTTTTCTGGCGCATTTTTCCGGATTGTTATTTATCAGGATCAGGTCTTACCCCATTCAAAATAATCAGTGAATACGTGATCTCCGCTTTCCTGCTGACGGCCTGCTTAAGAATCTGGTTGAGGAGAAATCAATTTGAGAGAGACGTTTTTCTTTTGGCGTTAATTTCCATAGTATTGACTGCCTGTGCCGAGATAACCTTTACCGCCTACTTAAGTGTATATGGGCCGGCCAACCTGATAGGCCATCTACTGAAGATCATTTCTTTCTATCTGCTTTACAGGGCTATTATTGTAACCGGCTTAAGAAGGCCTCATGCCCTTCTGTTTCGTGATTTGGACAAGAAGCGCCAGAAATTGCAGGAAGTAAACAGGCAGTTAACAGGGGAAATTAGTGAGCGGGTAAAAGTAGAGCGAGAAAAAAACGAATTGATATCTGAACTCCAGCAAGCCCTTATCGAGATTAAGACTCTCAGGGGGATTCTGCCCATTTGTTCCTTCTGCAAGAAGATAAGAGATGATGAAGGTTACTGGAGTCAGGTGGAAGTCTACGTTGCCAATCATTCCGAAGCTGATTTTAGCCATAGTGTTTGTCCGGCCTGTTTAGAGCAGCACTATAAGGATTATCTGTAGAGCACGCGCCCCACAGTCGGTTTTGTGTTGACCAGGCTCCGGGTTTTCTGTACAGGGCATCCGCACCGCTCCAACTGCGAGAGAGCCGTGCTATTTCGTCCTATCCTTCTCTGAGGTCTTGCCCAACCGGGGCCCGATTTTATCCCACATTTTGTCTCTCCAGTTTTGTCACATCCATGGACACGGAATATCTGCATCACTTGTGTCCGCTCATTAATGCCGGATTCGGCATGATAGTTGCAATCATAGGGTTAAAACGGATATAGCGGAATAATTCCAGAGGGTATGTTTTTTCTTTGCAGGCAATCGACTTGTAAAATTTTGGAATACATGCCCCAGGAGCGTCCCCTTTGTTGAAAGTGTTGTCATAACCGGTCGTCGGCAGGCATCGCTTTAACCTTTTTAATTAGGCTGCCTGGGTAGAAGAATTAGTCGGAAGGGGTGGGGCATAATTGAAAACAGCCGGTGTCCGTTTCTCCAGTATATTGAAAAAAAATGGTCTGCAGAAATTGTCGGGCTATGTGGTCGGGGAAAAATTTTCCGACGTTCGATTCCGCAGTTAAACAGCGTTTTCATTTTTATTTATTAAATTTTTTGTGAAATGAAAGCCCAAGATTAAATCTTTTTATTATTTTTCGCCATAATTATCGGTTGCTGTTGGTATTCCGTAATGATCATTGAACAGCAGCCGGAGGATTTCATGAAAGCTAAACTTCATTTTCTGATTACCAGTGAACGGGGCAGGATTCGTCACGTTACGGTCAAGAAGCCATGGATACCGGTCATGGCCTGTGTGATCATGGCCTTGCTGTTGGTCAGTGTTGTAGGCTGGCGGGCTAAGGTGGAAAATATCACCTTGCAGGCCCGGAACTCCGCGATTAAGTCTGAGTTGGCCTCGGTCAAGAAAAAACATCGCCAGATGCTGGCCCGGGTCGCCGATAAGGAAGAGAAGCAGCGGGCGCGGCTCGATAACGCCATGGATGAGTTGCGCCAGCGCAGCGAGGTCATTGAATCGATTTTGGCTGCGGTGGGTATTGATCTCGAGATCGATGAGCAAGGGAGTAATACCGGCGGTCCCTATATTGCCCTGGCTGGCGACTCTTACAGTGACCTGACGTTTAAGGTTGACCACTACCTTGATTTTCTCAAGTCGATTCCCTTGGGTTCGCCGGTACCCGGGACCCTGACTTCGCCTTTTGGCCGCCGCCGTGACCCCTTTACCGGGCAGCCAGCCATGCATGACGGCCTTGATATCCACAACCGGGCCGGCACCAAGGCCCGGGCTCCAGCCGCCGGCACAGTGGTTACCAGTAATTATACCCGGGGCAACGGCAATTACATCAAAATTGATCATGGCAATGGTTTTGAAACTCGCTATCTGCACCTGCAACGCAGACTGGTCAGTGCCGGTGACCGGATCGAACGGGGTGACGAGTTTGCTCTGCTGGGCAATACAGGACGCAGTACAGGGCCCCATCTCCATTACAGTATATTTTACAAGAACAAGGCGATCGATCCTTATCGCTTCGTGCGAGTGGCGGAGGTGATTGGAGGCTCGGTTACAGACAGCGGCGGTTCGGTGCACGGAGAGAAAGTGGAGTGATTATGCCGTTTAACTTTAACCTATGGAAATAATATATGTTTTTTGGGAGAAAGAGTGAGAAGGACGGTGGTAATGATTCGGCGATAACCAGTGTCATCGGCCAGGACATGCAACTGGAAGGTGATGTCTCTTTCAAGGGCAAGCTTAGGCTCGACGGCCGCATCAAGGGCAATGTCCAGGGTGATTATTTGATCATGGGGGAATCCGGGGTGGTGGTCGGTGATATCCTGGTCAATACCTTTGTCTGTTGCGGCCAAGTGGAGGGAAAAGTCAATGTTAAAAAACTTAATGTCTTCGCAAGCGGGGCGGTTGACGGCAGAGTCGAGGCCACAGATATGACGGTGGAATCCGGCGCGGCCCTGAACGGGGAGGTCAAGTCCCGAAGTAAGGAATTGCGTCTGGAGCCAGGCTCGTCGATTTCCAAGGAAGACCGGAATGCCCAGGTCAAGGAAGCTGCCACCAGCAAGAAGGCCAAGACCGGAACCGAGAACGCTGCTTAATTGTATAGTTTGGTGTTAGTTCCTGAAATTACCTGAGTTGAAATATTTTTTCACTTAGGAGGTAGGTACTATGAAGAAATCGGTTTGGTTGTTAGTTACTACAGCATTCTTTACCTCATTGTTATGGAGTTCCACTGTCTCTGCAGGCGGGCTTGATGGCTTCATCGGTGTTTCAGGGGGATCAGGCGAGGCCGAAAAGGATAGTGACATCGATTCATGGGATATCGATTCAAATTCTGTAGCAGGTTGCTTCGTTTTCGATATCTCGCCTGCAAATCAGAGCTTATTCAATTACCGGCTCAATGTCGGCTTTGCCGGCCAGGATTTTGAAGATGTCTACGATGACAGCTTGGAGAGCACAGGCATTTATATAGAAAATATATTTGGATTTGCTATAATTAAAAAAGAGAGCTTATGTTGGTGGCTTGGTCCGTTAGTACGCATTGGATATTATACAGGGGAAGATAACAGTCTATTAGTTGGAACAGACCTGGAAGGTGATTATGCTGAATTCGGAGTTGGTGCTGTAACCGGCTTAAATTTTAAAGCCGGGACAGTTACTATGTTTCCATCAATCGGCCTCAGGTATTCTGGATATGATGGAACAGGCGACGTAATTTATAATGGATATTCATATGAATATTCCTATAAAAATGATATCGATGATCATGCGACTACATTCTTTGCGAATTTTGCGATACTGTTTTGAACCCGGATTCACATCTCATCCTTCCGCCTTTTGTTGACTCGTCCTCCCGCTGTGGCGTACGGCGTGGCCGTCATAGAAAGTTTTATGTTGACCAGACTCTCAACTTTTGTGCCTGTGCATAAAAACATTGACCCCGCGATATCACGGAAAACATCCCGGACCGCGATCAATCTCCTTTACGGTCAATGTCATAACTCACTTCCTGTTGATTCCGTTTTTTTTCTATTTTCAGTTACACGGTTCTTTTAACATCCGGCGGTGGTAATTTTTTATTCAAGATTACTTTAAAGATATCCCTATAGGACATTTGTGCCGAAAATAGCGGTAGATTTGCTGATATTTCGTCCTGTTCGGGCTAACGAAGAAAAGAACGTTGCCGCAGTAAGCCCCTTCAGCTAAAATATAGCATGGGGTCCAGGCTGGTTCTGCGTGATTATATTCAGGATAGCGGACTCTGGTGAACCTTTTCCTGAGATAGCCGGTTTGACCGGAACTGAAGACACATAATGATAAGTTCAAGTGATTGGGACGTCCTTTCCAGGTAATCATGACTACCCCGGATGATATCTGGCAGCAGAAGTTAAAGGGGAGAAATAGACAAGGAGGGAGTATGCAAAAAGACAGGCTGAAACTGGTTGTCGGCCTTATTCTGGTGGTTCTGGCTATAATAGTGGTCCTGCAGAATACAATGTCGGTGGAAACCAAGATTCTTTTTATTACCTTGACCATGCCTCAGGCTTTACTTCTGTTCCTTACCCTGTTGGTGGGAATTGTACTGGGGATTCTGATTGCCCTGCACTTCCTGGGTAAAAAAAGAGATAGGAAGAACCAGTGATGACCCCTGAACGGCCTACAAGAACAGAAAAGTCTGCAGCTTTTTTTATCGCCGGAACCGATACTTCAGTGGGTAAAAGTCTGGTCTGTTCCCTGCTGCTGGGCTTTTTTCTGAAAAACGGTTTTAAGGCGGGCTGTCAGAAATGGGTCAGCACCGGTAGCACAAAACCTGATGACCTGCTTTACTGTCTCAACAACAATTCCATGGCAGCAAGCTCCCTCGAAGTTCTGGCCCCTTACTGTTTTTCTCTTGCAGCCTCCCCTCATTTAGCTGCGGAGGCGGAGGAAAGGATCATTGATCCCGAAGTTATAAAGAAGTGTTTGGCCCGGGCCCGGATGGATACCGAAGTCCTCTTGGTAGAGGGGGTGGGGGGAGTTCTTGTCCCCCTGCAGCGCCATATGCTACTGCTTGATTTGGTGGCTGGTTTAGACTTGCCGGTTATCCTGGTGGCCAGGAGCGGTCTGGGGACATTGAACCATACTCTTCTGAGTATTGAGGCCCTGAAAAATCGGAAGATATCGTTGTCAGGAATTATATTCTCGGACGAACAGCAGTATGAGCCCGACGACCTTCTGGTGAATGACAATATGAGGACTATAAGGGAGATGACCGGAGTCAGTATCTTGGGGCGCCTGCCCAGGTGCAGTAATTATCAGGAGGCCAGCCGGGCTTTTTGGCCTATTGGTAAGAAACTGGCAGGGCTTTAAGGGACCGCGAACAATAAAATGACTGAAGAGATGTCACACTTTACCGTTACCTTCCTGACTTCCGGCCGTCGACTCGGGGTAGAAAAAGGAGAGTCCGTCATCTACGCTGCCCGGCAGGCCGGCATTCATGTTAATGCCTCCTGCGGCGGAACCGGGGTCTGCGGTAAATGCCGGGTGTTTGTTGAAGAGGGTAGGGTCAGTGGCGGTCTTTCCGAGCGCTTGAGTGAAGAGGAGTCTGCCCGGGGAATCCGTCAGGCCTGTACTGCCCTGATTTCCGGAGATGTCACTATCCGGATTCCGGAAGAGTCAACGATCCGGGAGGGTGGTTTGACCAGTGAAGTACCACTGAGGAACCGGGCTGTTATCCATTATTACGATATAGAAGACCTCCGCGAAGCCGGTCTATACTGGCCCCCGGTGGAAAAGTTTTATCTGGAACTGCCCCCTCCCGATGCTGCTGATAATATGTCAGACGGGGCCAGAGTCGTGCGTTATCTCAGGGAGAACTATGATGTCCACCGGGTGGTTATCAATCTTCCGGTGATGCGTAAGCTGCGCCGGGTGTTAAGGGAGGGGGATTTCAAGGTCACAGTAACTATAGCTAAAACAATTCGGGCAGGGGGCAAAAACTTTGTTCTTAATGTCCAGCCCGGCAACTGGCTGCAGCGGAACTTTGCTCTGGCAGTGGACCTGGGGACCACCACCATCTACGGGGTTCTCCTTGATCTCCATACCGGCAGGGTCCAGGCCAGGGCTGCGGAGTACAACGCCCAGATAAGTTATGGGGAAGATGTCATATCCCGGATTATTCAGGCGGAGAAACCCCGGGGCCTTGACCTGATGCAGGATCTGGCGGTCTCCTCGATTAATAAGGTGATTGAGGAACTGTTGAAGAAAAGTGCTGTGGAACTGGATGAACTCACCTCGCTTACCCTGGCCGGCAACACCACCATGACCCATCTGCTTCTCAAGTTGGAGCCCCACAACATCAGAAGAACTCCCTACGTCCCGGTAAATACTTTTTTTCCGCCCATAAGGGCCTCGGACTTGGGGTTGAAGATGCCCGATCACGCCTTAGCCATGATTTATCCGGCTATCTCCAGCTATGTCGGGGGAGATATCGTGGCCGGAGTCATGGGTAGTGGAATGTACCGCACTGAAAAACTCAGCCTCTTTATTGATATCGGTACCAACGGCGAGATCGTCATCGGCAATCGGGAATGGCTGGTATGTTCTGCCTGTTCCGCCGGTCCCGCCTTTGAAGGTGGGGGAATCAGCCATGGCATGCGGGCTGCGGTTGGAGCGATCCGGGATTTTTCAATCCATCCCTTTAGCTTGGAGCCGATGATTATCACCATCGGCAACAGACCGCCTCTGGGGATCTCCGGCTCGGGTCTGCTCATCATCGTTGCCTCTCTTTTTGAGTCCGGGGTCTTAGACCAACAGGGCAATTTCCACCGGGAGTTGGAGAGCCCGCGGCTGAGGGAGGGCCGGGACGGCTGGGAGTATGTCCTGGTCTGGGGAGAGGAGTCCGGTACCGGCTCTGATATCTTTTTGACCGAAGTGGATATTGAAAATTTTCTGCGGGCCAAGGCGGCAATCTTTGCCGGGGTAAAGACCCTTCTGGAGGAAGTGGGGCTTACTGTCGCCGATCTGGAACAGGTAATCCTGGCCGGGACTTTCGGCAGCTTTCTGGATCTTGACAGCGCCATGACAGTGGGGCTGCTTCCGGAACTGGAACCGGAAAAGGTGCTATATGTGGGAAATGGCTCTCTGATGGGTTCCTGGATGAGCGGGGTGAGCAATCACATCCGCCGTCATGTGGTCGAGGTGGTCAACAGGATTACCAATTTCGAACTATCAGAGGTCCATGGCTTTAAGGACCAGTACGTTGCCTCCATGTTCCTGCCTCATACCGATCACAGCCTCTTCCCCGGAGTAACCGAACGCTTGTCGTCCACTGGGGCGGCCGGCGCTCGGAAAGAGGAATTCTGAAAGTATTTATTTTATTCCCTGGTCTCCGGGATCCCTAATTTTTTCAGGATAAAACCCAGGGGACAGAACTTGCTTATCCCGAACTGGAGGAGGTTGGCGCCTACAAAGGCGGTAAGCAGCAGCCAGTATTTGCTGATAAAGATCGGGCTTACTTCAACGCCCAGAATCAGGCTGATGAGAATCAAAGATCCGGCAATGGTGTGAATCCAGTCTGTTACGATCATTGTATATACTCCTGGTGAACCTGAAAGGAAATGAGAGTAAAAAGAACTTCTTTTGAGTTGAACAGGGTTCTTATTATATAAGTAAGTCTATATTTCTTCTCTGTCAAGAAGTCTGATTCTTAAGCTCAAGATAGACAGGTTCATCTGTTGAAATTCCCAGATCCCGGGCGGCATTTCCCATGGGAACGGCGATTTCCAGATAGCCCCGGCTGTTGACCAGGGCAGTGAGACCGGCGGTCTTCTCAGTAGTATAAGAGCGGCTTATCCCTTTTATGGACCGGTCCTTTATTTTAACCATGATCCGGTTGAATTCGATCTTACAGAAAGTGGATAAGGTCTGCTGGTCGATATTGGTCATCAAATTGCCGAAATGATCGATATGGACCACGGAGCCGCTGAGGGTGCTTTGAGAACAGGAAATCTTGGGTAAGGCCAGGTGCTTAAAATCCCTGATTCCTCAAGCCTGGGACCGAGACGGTCAGGAGAGAGGCCGCAGGCCAGATGGGCTGCCAGGGGTGCGAAAATATCCCTGCCGTGGAAGGTATCCCCCTGTCGGGGCAGGAAAAGGTCACCGGCGGTAACTTTAAAAATTTTGTCAGCCCGGGGAAGAACCAGGCTGAGCACCCCGTTATCCGGGGCCAGGAAGGTATGGCCTCCGGTCTGCAGAGCAATAATTTCCCGGCTGCTTCCCACCCCTGGATCTACCACGACCACATGGATAGTGCCCTCAGGGAAATAAGGAAAGGAGGCCTCTATGGTATAAGCCGCACCCCGGACATCCTGAGGCCTGATGCCGTGGCTCAGGTCAACTATGCGGGCCTGGGGGCATCGGGAGAGGATTACTCCCTTCATAACTCCGACGTATTCATCGCTGAGGCCGAAATCAGTGGTCAGGGTGATAAGGGTCATTGCCGCTTCAGTGCTTTTATTCCACCAGGTCGTGGATACCCACAACCTTCACATTCTGTCTCAAGGCTTCCCGGGACTGCCTGAGGGCCTCAAGGGTTTCCGGATAGGGGTGACCTATGCCGATACTCTGGCCATGCTTGCGGGCGATTTCAATAAGGCTTGAGATATTTTTTTTTATCTCTTCTACATTTTTTTTGTTGTCCAGGAAGATATCACGTTTGGCTGTCTTGAGGCCCTTATTCCGGGCCAGGGAAAAGCCCAGGGATCTGTTGCTGGTCAGGCTGTCTATGAAAAACAGATCTCTTTGTTTCAGGAAGGAGAGGCAGGTGGACATTGATCTGCGGTCTGCAGTAAAACCGGACCCCATATGATTGTTTACTCCTATGGCGGAAGGGACTTCAGCCAGGTTCGCGGCGATGGTCATTTTTATTCTTGCCGGGGACATTGCTGTATAAAGCGCCCCTCTGCCCGGGTCCCAGTCCCCGTTTTCAGGTTCCATGGGAAGATGGAGAAGGATATCCCTTTTTTGCTGGGCGGCTGCCTGCAGGAGATTTTCATTATGGCTGGCAAATGGCAGGAAAGAGAAGGATAGAGGGAGGTTCAGGTCTATCAAGGCACTCCCGATCTTGAAGTCCTCTCCCATGTCGTCGATAATTATGGCCAGACGGTTTTCTGGTTCGGGTTGATGTTTTATTGCCTTTTTATTGTTCTGTGGTTTGAGTTTTCCGATCTGATGATTTTTTTGATGTTGGGGAGTAGAAGTTAAGGGTTCTTTCCTCGTGAGGTTATTGGAAGTCGGCGAAATCCCGGGTTTCAGAAAGATGGTGTGAACAGCCACTGCCAGAGTTGCCAGTAAAAACAGGATAATGGTCAGAGGCCAGATCCATCTGAACCTGTTTTTTTTATGTTTATTGGGAGTCTTTTTTTTGCCCATATCTTTTACAATTAAGATGCTATCTGTTGACCGGCTAATGAACCATTAACTCTTGGGACTTTGAGCCAAGCCCTTAACTTATCGTCTAAGGTTTATTTATCCCGGGCCAAGACATAATCGGCCAGGGCCAGCAAGGACTGTTTGGCCCGGCAGTCAGGGAAAACCGCAAGTGCTGCGCATCCCGCTTCGATCAGGGTTTCCGCGCCCTGCCTGGCATAGGAAAACCCCTCGTTTCGGTCAATAATGTCGTACACCTGATCGAGGCGGGCAAGTCTTTGCTCAGGCCTTGCCTGCAGGAGGCTGATAACTTCTTCCCGATCTTGGTCGTTCGCCTGCCTGAGGGCATGGATCAGGGGCAGGGTTATCTTACCTTCCCGAAAGTCGCAACCCCGTTCCTTCCCGGTAATTTCCGGATCCCCCTGGAAATCGAGGAGGTCGTCGATTATTTGGAAGGACAGCCCCAGGGCATCACCGTAAGTGCGCAGGGCGGCACATTGGTCTTCATCCACCTCCAGAAAGCGGCCCCCGGTCTCACAGGCCGTACCGATAAGTCCTCCGGTTTTGCCTCTTAAGACCGCAAAATAGGCCTCTTCTGAGAGATTTATTGTGTCGCTGATCTCCTTCTGCAGGAATTCGGCCTCGACCATATCCTGCAGAGTCTTGCTGATCTGGGTAAATACTGTTTCTGTTCCGAGTCTCCCGGCCAGAGACATAGCAACGGTATGAAGATGATCTCCGGCCAGAATAGCCTGGCTGTTGTTCCAGACCTTGTTGGCAGCCTTTCTGCCCCGGCGGTTTTCAGCATTATCCAGAACATCGTCATGGAGAAGGCTGGCGGCATGAAGTATTTCAAAAACGGTTGCCAGCCTGTACAGATTTTCCGGAGGCTGGAGATTTTCCTCGCCGGCCAGTTCTCCGGGCATACTGGCAAAGGCACAGAGGCGGCCGCTTGTGACGGTAAGGACCGGCCTGACCCTTTTACCTCCGTTAAAGAGGCTGTATTGAATTATCTCTCTCAGGGATCGGGAGGCGATACTGTCGCACTCCTTTTCCAGGGCCTGGTCAATAGCCTGAATATCAGGCTCCAGGTGGCTTATGAGTTCTTTTCTGTCCATTGGAAAAAGTCTTCGATTTCTTCAAAACTCCGGATAACCGGACTGGGCGACAGGCTTTTGCGAAAGATGGGGCCGTAGCGTTTGCTGAAAAGGCGGATATCCATAACCGCCAGCAGACCGGAGTCCGAGGCTGACCTCATCAGGCGCCCCAGCCCCTGCCGCAGGCTGATAACCGCCCTGGGGATCTGGAAGTCCATAAAGGGATTGCCTCCTTCCTCCCTGATTTTGTCTATCCTGGCCATAATAACAGGATCGCTGGGAACTTCAAAGGGAAGTTTGTCGATAATAACGCAGCTCAGGCTCTCACCGGGTACGTTGACTCCTTCCCAGAAACTGGCTACAGCCAGAAGGACAGAATTGCGGTTTTGCTGGAAACGGGAAAGAAGGACCGGCTTAGGTGCTCTGCCTTGCATATAGACAGGATAGTCGATTTTGTCGTCCAGGAAGTTGTACAGTCCCTGCATGGATTTGACGCTGGTACATAAGATCAGAGCCCTGCCCCGGCTGAGTTCAAGAAGGCGGTGGACTTCCAGGCAGAGATTGGGAAAGAAGTGTGGGGAGGAGGGTTCTGGAAAATGGTCTGCCGGGATGTAGAGCCTGGTCCGGTTTTCATAGTCAAAAGGAGAGGGGAGTTGCAGGGAAGCAGTGTTCTCGTCCAGGCCGAGGCGTTCAAAAAAGTAAGAGAAATTGCCCCCGGAGGTCAGGGTGGCGGAAGTAAATATGGTTGCTTGGACTTCGTCATACAGACAGTCCCGGAGTTCAGAGGCAATTTCAATGGGAGAGGCAGCCAGGGAGACGGTTCTTTCCTTTCGTTCATACCAGTATATGTAAGAGTTATCCTGCCTTCCGCTTATCCGTTTGAAATTGGCCAGTAATTCCTGGCCGCGGCGGTGGAGGAGGGCCCAGGAATCATCCGTCTGGGCCAGGTGATCCAGGTTAAAGACCAGCCTGGCCAGTTTATCCTCGAATGATTCACTTATCTCCCGCCAGCCTCTGACGGAATCCGCGTCTGTATTTATCTTTTCTATGAGCGGCTGCAGGGGGAATCTGCCCAATTCCTTAGGAAAAAGTCCGTATAAGTGTTCAGTTTCCCAGGCCAGTGATCCCGCCTCTCTGGCGGTTTTGGCTTTATTTTCATCCCGGGAACCTGTCTCAAGGAGCCTTTCTATATCTTTGACCAGTTCGTTCACCTGATATAGGCTCACTGAAACCCCGAAGTAGCGGGTGGCGATGGTCTCCAGACGATGGGCTTCATCAAAAATCACTGCCTGGTAGCGGGGCAGGACTTCGGCGAAACCGAAACGGCGCAGGGCCAGGTCGGAAAAAAATAGATGGTGGTTGACGATCAGCAACTGGCTGCGTCCTGCTTTTTGCCGAAGCCGGTTGATGAAGCAGCGGCTGTTTTCAGGGCAGCTGGACCCAAGGCATTGACTGGTAGGCACGCTTAATTCCTTCCATAAAGGAGAGTCGTCGGCCAGCCACTCCAGTTCGGCACGGTCGCCGGTGGTGGTCCGGTCGAGCCAGGCCCTTATTTTCTCCAGGTCTTCTTCACGGAAATAGGGAAGTCTTGAAGAAACCCCCATCTGGAACCAGCGGTGCAGGCAGAGGTAGTTCTGTCGTCCTTTGACGCAGAGAGCGGTTAGTTCCGGGCTTATGTACTTCCGGATAAACGGGATTTCTTTTTCCAGGATCTGTTCCTGCAGATTGAGAGTGCCGGTGGAGATCACCACCTTCCGGTCGCTCAAGGCCGCAGGTACCAGATAGGCCAGGGTCTTGCCTATGCCGGTCTCCGCCTCCACTGCCAGCTTCTGCCCCAGCCCTGTGGCTGACTGGTCGGCCAGAACCGCGGCTACTGCCAGAGCCATGTTCCTTTGACCTGTCCTGGCTTCATAGTCGGGAAGACTGTGAGCCAGCAGACCTGCCGGGGAAAAGACTTCTGCGGTTTTATCTTCAAGTTCAGAGTTGGGCATTAACTTCCTGTTTTCCACATTTCAATTTTCAGGCCAGCGACCGGGTTAAGTTAAAACACTTTACTATATTCCTTCAATTATATAAAATTTGATTATTAAGTACCGTTGACCATAAACATGATACTTATGAAGTATTGATTTGAAATAAAAGATCTTCATAAAGGAAAGAATCCATCTTTTTAATTTCGTCTTTTCTGTTTGCTGATTAGAAAGAAATAAGGAGAAAATTATGGAGGCAAAAAAGGTTCTGGTGCCGATAGATTTTTCCCGAAACGCCAACCGCATTGTTCAGGAAGGGGTGGATATAGCAGGCAGATTCGGAGCTGAAGTTCATATACTATTTGTAGCCCAGGTTTTCCAGGATTATTCTGAATTTTTTGTCCCCCATATGCCGGTCATCCGGTTTGAGGAAGATATCCTCAGCCAAGCCCGGGAAAAGATGGAGGAGTTTATAAAGGAAAATTTTGACAGCTGCTCTTCCTGTAAGACTAAAGTCTTATCCGGTGATGTGGCTGAGACCATCCTGACCTATGCTGAGGAAGAAGGCATTGATTTGATCGTCATGGGGACTCATGGCTATAAGGGACTGGAAAAGGTGCTCTTTGGCAGTGTGGCCGAGAAGGTGGTCAAGGCTGCTAATTGTCCAGTATTAACCATTAATCCATACAAGTGACCGGCTTGTTGGTTTTAAGAGCAATCAGGCCGAAATTGTTGTCTGCATAATCGGAGATCGGGTTTAGCCGGCAATGACGGGCCGCTAAGGCAGCCGGACTGTGCTCGCAGAGATATATCTCCAGGTGGGAAGAGTTGTTATCCCGGGTGCAGGAATCTTTGGATGATCGTCTCTCCGGGATACTGATTTCCTCTGTCATGCTCCCCCACTCCGCCGCCAGTATTGTGCTTTTCTGCAGAGTGTCTTCTTCTATCCCGGATTGAACTACCTTAGAGAGGAGTTCGCTGAACTCGGCTCTGACCTTTTCTGTCTTTTCTCGGAAGTCTTGATAAATTTTTAGCCAGCCCTCTTCGTCCAAGTTTTCGAGAACGGGCAGTGACAGACGGCAGATGCGAACCGGGAGCCTGGCGCCGCTTAAGGCGCTGTGCGCCTCGAAAAGAGACTCGGCGGCATCTTTATCTGCAGTCAAGAGGGTACTGTGGTGCTGCTTATCATTTATAAAGAGATGCCC
This sequence comes from Desulfurivibrionaceae bacterium, assembly GCA_046537975.1. GTDB lineage: Bacteria > Desulfobacterota > Desulfobulbia > Desulfobulbales > SURF-16 > JAWLDV01. Next base: position 14,162 of record JBKHJR010000037.1, on the reverse strand, counting down.
CCAGGCCCTGAGTACGATGTCGGTCATGTCAGTCATACGGGATGGTTCCGATGAAACACCGGTCAGCAGACGGTCAATTTCGGGATGACCCTTCAGGGAGTCGTAAAGTGAGGCCTCTTTTTCCGAGATCCCGGCGAGTTTCTCGGCCAGTTCTTCTTCCTCGCGTCTTCTTATTTCGGCCAATTTAAGCAGGAGACGATAATGCCAGCGAGAATCCCGGTAATCCGGACTTCTGGCTTGGTTATCTATGCCCGACACTGATGAGATAATTTCCCTTACTGTTTTTTCATCCCGGGATTCCAGGTCGCGCAGGGCCATGCCGCTTAATTGGCCGCTGTAGAATTCCTGTTCGTGGCCTTTGAGGTCTTTCAGCAGCTGCTTGAAGCGGTCAAGGTCCGGGCCGAAGGGCAAAGGCGGATAGCCGGAACAGAAACCGCTCCATCTGTCATCTTTGGGTTGATTTATATTTTCAGCAGCCTGATAGAAATAGATGTGGTCAAAAAACAGGAGATCCTGGAAGACTTTTTTTATATCAATGTCGGTGTCCGGGAAATAAAGGGCCTGATTCGTATACATATTAGGTTTAGGGTGTTGGTTTTAAGGTATAAGATGCAAGGATGCTTAAATCCAGAGTTTCGAGCCTTATTATCTGTAATTGATGTTCATTAGCAGAATTTTAAGAGTTCAGGTCATCAGGGGAACTGTCAGCGGATAATGGTGCCTTCCTTATGGTAGCCTGCCGGGGCAGTAGTATTGGGGGCAACCAGAGTTTTTTTCCCTAAAAGGGTGCCCGGGTTGGTAACCGCATTGCAGCCGGTCTGACTGTGATCACCCATAACAGCCCCGCATTTCCTTAGACCGGTGTCATAGGTTTGTTCACCGGTCCTGATCAGGATATTGCCCGGCAGGAATTTGAGATTTGCCATTTTGGTGCCGGCTCCCAGGTTAACTTCATTGCCCAGAATGGAATCTCCCAGATAGGCGAAGTGGCCGGCTTTGGCCCCATCCAGCAGAACACTGTGTTTTATTTCCGTGGTATGGCCGATTACGCACCTGTTGCCTGCCAGGCAGTAACCCCTGATATAGGCTCCCTGTCTGATTTCCGTATTGTCACCGATAATGGTGGGGGACTGTAGAAAGGCACCCGATTCAATCAGTGATCCCCTGCCCAGGCGGATCTGGCTGCCGTTTAATACCGCCCCGGCCATAATAAGACTGGCCCCTTCCAGGATTTCACCATCTTTGGATATCTTAAGTCCCCCCTTGTTGACATCACCGAATTCAAAGGTAAGGCCGGAGGCGTTTATAAAATTATTTTCTAAAACAACTACCGGCTGGCTCAGAGGTTCTCCGGGCCGGATGATCTCAGACAGAGACAAGAATCGTTGGTCTGCCATATATTCTTTAAGTCCCTTTAAGGCTGCCCATACAGGAGAATTTTCCCTGAAAAGTTCCCTGTGGCCGAAGGAAGAAATATCAAAAAAATAGTCTGCAGTCAGCATATTATCAGTTGTTCTGAGGTCATAAGTTTCTGAGTCTCGGGTTTCATGAATGTGAGGCCTGTGCATTCCATGAGCCTGGATAAGGCTGCCTTTTTTACCATATATTTTAAATTGAGTTGTGTATCTTCCATTTTGTCGGAAGGGAAATAGCAAGGTATCTGCTGTTTCCTCCGGTCTTTGTTGCTGGAATCATATTCAAATGAAGATAATTTAGTTTAAGGGACATACCTTTGCAACAATAAAAAAATTCGAGAGAAAAGGTGAAGCCGGTTCCCAGCAACGGTATTATTGTCATATCTCTACCACCCTCCTTGAACTTAACATTATAGATTATAGTTTAAGCTACTGTGTCAGCCGGGGAAGTTAGTTTTACTTGACTTAATAAGAGCAAATGCTTAATTTCCATAAAATTGAAAGTGAACCCAGGGATCAGTTAAGATATTAAAATATAAAACAAAAGGGAGTGTTTTCCTTGGAAAATGACGATCTTATTATAACAGAACCCACAGAGGTATCTGAAACAGACCCAGATGATATACCTGAGACTTTGCCCATGATGGCAGTGAGGGATGTGGTTATTTTCAATTATATGATCATTCCTCTTTTTGTGGGCAGACCCTCATCCATAAGCGCTATTCAGGATGCTCTTTCCAAGAACAAGATGATAATGCTTGTTACCCAGAAAGATGCCTCGGTTGATGAACCTGGATCCGATGACATTTATCATACCGGCATGGTTTGTATGATTATGCGCACACTCAAGCTCCCTGACGGGCGCTTGAAGGTTCTGGTGCAGGCCTTGCACAGGGGCCGGGTTCAGGAAGTACTGGAAGAAGATCCTCATTTTCTCGTATCCATAAGCCTGGCCCCGGATGAAGAAGCCGGTAAGCACACCGTGGAAATCGAAGCCCTGATGCGCAACGTCAGGGAGCAGACCGAGAAGATCCTGACTTTGAAGGGAGTAACCTCCTCGGAACTTATGGCCATCCTAAATGAATTAGAGGAGCCCGGGCGGCTGGCAGATCTTGTCGTATCCAATCTGAAGTTGAAGACTTCGGAGTCCCAGTCGGTCCTGGAGTTGACCAATCCTGTCGAACGCCTGCAAAGGGTCTCGGAATTGCTCCAGAAAGAGCTTGAGGTGTCCACTGTTCAGGCCAAAATCCAGTCTGATGCCAAAGAGGAAATGAGCAAAACCCAGCGGGAGTATTTCCTGAGGGAACAGCTTCATGCCCTCAAGAAGGAACTTGGTGATGTAGATGAAAGATCCGAGGAGATAGAGGAACTCCGGGAGAAGATCAAGAAAGCCAAGATGCCCGCAGATGTCAAAAAGGAAAGCATGAAGCAGCTTAAAAGGCTGGAGATGATGCATCCTGACGCCTCTGAGGCTACAATAATCCGGACCTACCTTGATTGGATGCTTGATGTCCCCTGGTCTAAAAGCACCAAGGATTCCCTTGACCTTAAACATGCCCAGAGAGTACTGGATGAAGATCATTACAGCCTGGACAAGGTCAAGGAGCGTATACTGGAATTCCTGGCTGTCCGCAAACTTAATAAAACAACGAAAGGGCCCATACTTTGTTTCGTAGGACCTCCCGGGGTAGGCAAAACCTCCCTGGGCCAGTCCATTGCCCGGGCCATGAACAGGAAATTTTACCGAATATCCCTTGGTGGAGTAAGGGATGAGGCGGAAATCAGAGGGCATCGCCGAACCTATATAGGTGCGATGCCGGGCCGGATTATCCAGGGTCTGAAAAAGGTAGGTTCCAACAATCCCGTCTTCATGATGGATGAGATAGATAAAGTCGGAGCTGACTACCGAGGCGATCCTTCCTCAGCCTTGCTGGAAGTGCTTGACCCTGAACAGAATTACGAGTTCACGGACAATTATATCAATCATCCCTTTGATCTTTCCAAGGTGATGTTTATCACTACGGCCAATATGCCGGACACTATTCCTTCCGCCCTTTATGACAGGATGGAGGTGATCAGGCTCTCCGGGTATACCATAGAGGAAAAACTGGAGATCGCCCGCAAGTACCTTCTGCCCAGGCAGCTTAAACAAAACGGTTTGGCTAAGAAGCATATTAAAGTCGATGATGAGGCCCTGAGTCATATTATCTCCCACTATACCCGGGAGGCGGGCCTGCGTAACCTGGAAAGAGAGCTGGGGAAAATCTGCCGCAAGATAGCCCGCCGCATAGCTGAAGGAGGACGGGGACCATATACTATCTCCAAACGGACTATCAGCAAATATCTGGGACCTCCCAGCCATCTGCCGGAAGCGGAAAAAGACACCATTGATCAGCCTGGTCTGGCTACCGGTCTGGCCTGGACCGAGGTCGGGGGTGAAATCCTCTATGTTGAGGCCTCATTCCTGAAGGGCAAGGGTAATCTCACCCTTACCGGTCATTTAGGCGATGTGATGAAAGAGTCGGCCCAGGCTGCACTGACAGTGTGCCGTTCAAGGCTTCCCGGTCTGAAAATGGATGAGAAGTATTTTGACGATAAGGATGTCCACATCCATGTCCCAGCCGGCGCTATCCCCAAAGACGGCCCTTCGGCCGGTCTTACCATGGCTGTTGCGCTTTATTCGGCCTTGACCGGCAAAAAGGTCAGGCAGGATGTGGCCATGACCGGAGAAATAACCCTGCGCGGCCGGGTGCTTCCCATCGGCGGCTTAAAGGAAAAGGCTCTGGCGGCCCTGCGGAGTGAAATCTATACCGTTATTATCCCGGAACTCAATAAGAAAGACTTATCCGAAATACCGAAGGAGCTCAGGGATAAGTTGGAGTTTATAACGGTTAAAAATGTGGATCAGGTCTTCAGTAAAGTCTTTGTCAAGTAAACTACAATACCCGTTAGTAGGTATTATAATTCTAACTCTGATTCTGCTCTGCCTGCCTCTGTTATGGCTGCAGGATTATGCCGTGAGTCCAGGGCCGGATACCGGGGATAACGCCACCATTGTTCATATCCCCGGAGCGACTTCACTTGGAGAAATAGAGAATATTCTGGCCGGCCAGTCCTTGATCAGAAGTGATATCCGTTTTAAGTTGCTGGCTTTGATGCTCGGTTCCGCCGGTTCGCTTAAAGCCGGCCATTATAAGATCCCTGCCGGATCTGCCCCTGTTGACATTCTCCGCCGTCTTGAAAAAGGCGATATTGTCAGATATCAACTGACTGTCCCCGAAGGCTATACAGTCCAGCAGATAGGCCGGAAGCTTGAAAAAAAATTCGGCTACCGGCAAGAAGAATTCCGGAGACTTTGCCATGATTCTGCTCTGATCAGGAGCCTGGGGCTCGAAGTCAAGGGGCTGGAAGGCTATCTTTTCCCTGACACCTATGGATTGAATATCGATATGCCCCTTAAGTCTCTGATCAGGGACATGGTCCAGCGCTTTCAGGAGGTTTATGATGGTTTGTTGCCGCAAGAAGAGGACTCAGACACATATTCCTTAAGCCGGCATGAAATTGTGACTATGGCTTCCATTGTGGAAAAGGAAACATCCTTGCCTGCTGAACGGCCTCTGGTTGCCTCGGTACTGAGCAATCGTCTCCGCAAAAATATGCGGCTGCAGGCTGATCCTACAGTATTTTATGGGGTAAATAAAAACGGTGGAAATTTAAACGCCGACGATCTTACCTATGATACCCCCTATAACAGCTATATCTACAAAGGATTACCCCCGGGACCGATCTGCAATCCCGGACGTGCTTCTCTTGAGGCTGCCCTGAGACCGGCCCGGACCTCTTATTTGTATTTTGTGGCCAGAAAAGACGGTGGTCATGAGTTCTCCCTTAATTTGAGGGAGCATATCAACGCGGTTAACCGTTTTCAGCGGGATTAAAAAGATCATAGAAAGACAACGGAAAACACTCCGATCGGTGGGGAGAATGGTTTGGTAGCCTTTCTTTCCCACTTTCCCTGAAGGAAAAATTACAGATGAGGGCCGGGATCTGGCTTCTATGCTTCCCTTTGACTTGTACACAACGGAACAGAAACGACTTCTTCAGGAAGCCGGCTCCTATTTTTTCTCTCCTGCGGAATTCCTGGATCAGAATTTTTTTAAAGAGCTAAAACCGCAACATGTTAAACAGGCTTATATAGAGCAGGCCCGTTATTACCAGGAGGAAAGGAAGAAAGATATAGATCCTGAGAGAAGGGAGAAGATTGAAGATTTTTTCAGCAGGATGAAAGAATCCTATGAAATTTTTGACTCTTTCTTTCAACAAAGGGTACCCGGGCCCCGGACCTCGGAGACCGGAAAGATTTTGGCTGTGGGTGGGGCCAAGGGAGGAGTCGGTAAAAGTATTTTTGTTGCCAATCTTAGTGTTTTTCTGGCTGCTAAAGGATACAGGACAATTGCTGTTGACCTGGACCTGGGAGGGGCCAATCTTTCCTTGTATCTGGGAGAGAAGTTCATCCCGGAGCGGACCATAAACGATTATCTGAAAAAAAAATACAGCGCTCTTCCTGATATCGCCTTTAAGAGTGAGTTGGGCCCCTGGCTAATCAGCGGTGACAGTTCAGAATTAGGTATTGCTAATATCGATCATGCCAGGAAGATGAAGTTGATCAGGGCGATAAAGGCCTTGGATGCCGATTTTGTCGTTTTAGACCTGGGTGGGGACACCTCTTTTAATATTCTGGATTTTTTCCTGATCAGTGACTATCCCTTTGTTCTGACCACCAGAAGTTCGGCTTCCTACATAGGAGCCTATCAGTTTATCAAGACCGCCCTTTACCGCAAACTCAACAGAATGGCCAGCCCGGACGCAGGGGCAAAGCAGGTTAAGGACAGGAAACTGGCTTCTCTTTTAAGGGAGGCTACTTCTTCCACCGGCGGTCAGCCCGCAGTCAAAACCGTCTCCGAGTTGATGGCCAGAATGGCGGAAAATGATCCCCTTGATATTCCGGAGGTGGCCAGGGCTGTTATCCGTTTTTCTCCCTATCTGATCGTCAACCGGGTATCAGATGAGGTGGAGGCCGGACAGGTTGCCAAGGTTATTTCCGGACTGGCGCGGAAATCCCTCTCTTTTACCCTTGAATTGCCGGGGTATATCAAAAAATATCCTGAGCTGGAAGACAATCCGGGTCGGGGCACTATGCTGGCCGCCTCTAAACCCGGTAGCGGAATGTACGCTCAGATGAGCCGGATCGTCGAAAATCTCGGCATCCTGAGTTGCTGAAATGGAAAAACTGCCAGCTAACAGTTTAAGTTTCATCCTTATGTCGAGGGCTAACGCTGATATTTGACATAGATTTTTCCCACCCGGTAGTTCTTAGGCGCTCAAATCTGACAGGCAAACAGATAAAGCCCCCCTTTCAGCCATTCCCCCCTTTCTTTACGGATATCAGTAACTCTGCTCTGCAATAGGTTCAGGCCACACTGTTCTGCTGTATCCTGGACATAAGACACAGAATGGGCATAACGTCCCGTTTCTCTGAGCAGAAAGCCTTTTTCCGCAAGCTCGGTGGAAAACAGGACAAGCCCTCCCGGTCGGCAGCGTTTGCTGATCTCCTCCATTACCGGAAAGAGATCTCCGTGATAAACAAAGACATCTGCAGCCAGGAAGAGATCGTAATGCCTTTCGGTGCTGCGGAGGAAGGAAATTATTTCCGTTTGTCTGAGCTCATCGTAAATCTGTTTTTCTTCGGCTTGGGCCAACATGGTCAGGGAAAGGTCGATGCCGGTTAGGCTTTCGGTCATACTGCGGAAAGCGGAGCCGGACAGGCCGGTACCGCATCCCAGATCGAGTATGTGGTTGAACCATTTTTTTTCAGGAAGGCTTTCTCTCAGAAGATCGAGTAGATTCCAAGGGGTATAATAGCCTAAAGAGTCCTGCATGGCGCTGTCATAGTCCTGGAAATGGTCAAAGACATCTCTTATATATTCGGCAGGAGGTTGATCAGGGGTCTTTCCGGCCAGAGCAGCCTGCATATGGGACGCTGTCTTATGGAAGGGGTCTATCTCCAGGAGCTGGTTGTAGGTTTCCAGGGCTTCAGCGGTCATCCCCCACCGGTGGTAAAGGTAGGCCAGGTTGTTGCAGGCTGAGGCGTGGGCAGTATCAGCTGCCAGGACTTCCCGGAAGAAGTCAGCCGCTTCTTCAAGCAGCCCGGATTCCATAAGGAGGATGCCCAGATTATAGCGGGCAGCGGTATCGTGGGGGGCAATTTCCAGAATGGTGTAATAGCAGTCCAGGGCCTCTTGTATACGGCCCAGTTGTTTCAAGGTTATGGCAAGGTTGAAGAGAATATCCGGGTCCTTCGGGTTGGCCTCATGGGCCAGGTTGTAATGATGGGCCGCTTGTTGGGGGGCATCAAGCTGATAATATATTACTGCAGCATTGTAGTGGGGGATGGAATCGCCCGGGGCCAGTTTCGCGCTTTTCAGAAAACCGTCCAGGGCCTTTTCCATCTCTCCCTTTTGGTAATGCTTTATTGCTGTTTTTAAAAGAGATTCCATCCTATTTGCCCAGCTCGATTTCATTAATATGGTCTATCATTTCTTCAGCAAGGTTTTTGTTGTCAATTAGAATTGACATTTCATGATTGTAGGATAGGGCGGAGTGGGTGAGGTTATGGCTGCCCAGGAAGGTGAAGCGGCGGTCTATAACTGCAACTTTGCTATGGCTGGTTGTTTCCTGTCCGTCAAAGCTGACCTGGACCCGCTTTTTTTTAAGCTGACGGGCGACCCTGCGGTTCTCCTGGTTAAGCCCGTCATTGTAGTCCGATCGTTCCAGAACCAGGCGGACCATAACCCCTCTTTTCCTGGCCTTGATCAGTTCCTTCATCAGCAACCTGGCCTGGTTTTGAGGAGAATCGGTGATCTTGAAAAGGTACATGGCCATATCTATGGATTTTTCTGCTTTCCGGATAAAGTCGGTCAGGGCCTGATAGTACTTATCATCCGGAAGCACCATTATAGCCCCGGGAGCAAGATCTATTCTGCGTTGTACTGAGAAGTTGCCCGGGGCAGATTTGCCGGCTTTTTCCCCGTTTATGGAGAGATAGGGACTGATCGCCTGCAGGGAGGTCTCCCCGATTCCCTCGATTTGTAAGAGCTGATCAAGGTTCTTGAAGGATCCCTTTTCCCTGCGATAGTCAGTAATGGCCTCCGCCCTGTCACTGCCGATAAAAGGCAGTTCCTTGAGCTCTTTTTTCGAAGCGGTGTTGAGGTCAAGCTGCTTGTCCAGCCCGGAGGCGGCTAAGGGCCAGATAAGTATGAAAAGAAAGATTATGGAGACAGTGTAAGAGGGGTGGTAGAAAATGCGGAGCAGGCCCGATTTCCTGGCTTTGAATGTCTGCATTTTTTTGTTGTTTTAAATTTGTTGAAGTTTAATTCCCGAACCGGTCCACAACCTGACTTTCAAAAGGAAAGAAACCGGGATTCGGGCGCCAATCCGTATAAGAATGTATTTTTAATCCAAAACCGGAGATAAAGACCTACTTGGGCCACCACTCGACCCCGATTCTGGTGATGCAGTTGAAACCACCCTGCAGGACCTGGGTGTTTTTCAGACCCACGCTTTCCAGAAAGACCTGGACCTCGAAGGAGCGGGTGCCGGCGGAACAGATGATAATGATGGTCTTGTCGGCAGGTATTTCCTGATAGCGGCTGCGGATTTCTTCGTAAGGGATCCCTAACCAGCGGTTACCGAATTTTTCCACAAAAGGAGAGGTCTCCTTCGGATGCCTGACATCGAGGGCCAGCCAGTCAGGCCGGCTGTCAAAATCTTCCATCCAGGCAAGAAAATTTCCAATGGAAACGTTGCGCTGTCGACCGGCAGCCTGGTTTTCAGCCACATTGGCAGCAGCGTTGAGGGCGTCGACAGCAGTGGAGAAGGGAGGGGCATATGCCATTTCCAGGAGGCCGAAATCGTCGATGGTGCCTCCTTTGGCTATGAGAGCGGCAGCGGAGTCAATTCGAGCCAGGAGCGCATCGTTAAAGGAACCGAAGCCCTGGACCCCCAGAACTTTTCGGTCCCGGTGGTCAAAGACCAGCTGCAGAGGCATCTTGCTTTCATCAGGGAAAAAGTGGGCCCGGTCTGAAGGGGCGGTCAGGGAAGCATCCGCCGCGAATCCTTCAGCCAGAGCGCTCTCCAGGCTGAGGCCAGTGGTTCCGACACAGGAGTCAAAACACTTCATTATAAAGGAACCCAAAACTCCGGGAAACTGCGAGGGTATTCCGGCCAGGTTATCACCCACCACCCTTCCCTGGCGGTTGGCCAGTGAGCCCAGGGGGTTGTAGGATGTTTTGCCGGTTATCAGGTTTGTGGTGGCTATGCAGTCTCCCGCTGCGTAAATGTCCGGATCAGAGGTTTGCAGCCGCTGATTGACTGTAATAGCCCCCATTTCCGATACCTGCAGGCCAGCTTCCCGGGCCAGATTGCTTCTGGGTCTTACCCCGGCTGACATGACTACGATATCTGCCTCCAGGGAGCGATTGGCGGTTTTGACCAGATAACCCCGGTTATTGTCCAGGGCCTCTATAGCTTGGGCTGCTTCGCCGGTGTATATGCTTACACCGTTTTCTTCCATTGTATGCTGTACCATTCCGGCGAAATGGGCATCTATCATGCCGGGCATAAGCTGGGGCATGAATTCGACCAGGGAGGTCTCCACTCCCCAGAGATCGCTGAAGGCTTCAGCCATTTCCAGGCCGATGGCCCCGCCTCCGATAACTACAGCTCTGCCGATCTTGCCGGTTGCCAGCTTCTGTTTAATGGCAATGGCTTTGTGGAGACTGCTCAGGGTATATACCCCCTCCAGATCGGCTCCGGGTATGGGCAGGACAAAAGGCTGACTGCCGGTAGTCAGTACCAGTTTGTCATAAGGCAGGTTGTCCCTCTCTCCTGTAACGGTGTCTTCTATTTCCACCTTCCGGTTGCTGCGGTCTATACTTAAGGCCCGGCTGTTTATCCTGACATTAATGCCTTTACTTGACTTAAAAAAATTGGGATCCCGGGTGGCATGAAAACTGGTTTTGCGCAGTTCGTCTTCGTCACTTACATCACCTGAGACGTAGTAGGGTATTCCGCACCCTCCGTAAGATATTAGATTGTCCTGATCAAGCACGGTTATTTCTGCATCGGGAAGAAGACGTCTGGCCCGGCAGGCTGCTTTGGGACCGGCAGCTACGCCCCCGATAACGATGATTCTTTCCGCCATTTTGTTCACCTGTGTATGAAGATTGAGAAGTTCTTATATTAAATTAAGGTACTAACAGATCCGTATTATTTTTGTTGGTATTTAACTCTTCTCTAAGTTATTATCACTTATGTTGGCGCCTGTCAAACCGGACCCCGGTTCGACTGACCGAGATTAACCGTTCAGAAATCCCGGTTGCACAGGGATGAATAGAGTAGGCAGTAGATTCATAAGATGGGATGAAAGACTCAGTATTTTGGTTTAGGAATCATTCACTTAATCTTCTATTGTGCAATTTGTTGATATTACGGTGTTAAATTTCGGAATCCAAGGCTTGGAGTCTTACTGCCTTCTCAGGAGGTCAGGGAAAAATAAGAAACCGCGATTCCGGGATTCCGACAGAATAAGCGCCTTTTAAGGCAAGGATTTTTTGGTTGACAAAAAAACAAGCTCCATATAAATTGATCCCACTGAATATACGTTCAGAAAAGTCTATTTGTTGTTTGCAAGTTGATAAATATAGACTCATGAACAGGGGTGATTAATATAATAATAAATCCTAAAAGGAGGAAAGACGAGATGGCAAAGCATGATACTCCAATGTTGGACGATCTTGAAAAAGGGCCCTGGCCAAGCTTTGTGTCGGATATCAAGGCTATGGCTGAGAAAAAGCCTGAGTGTTGGGATATCCTCGGTCAGCTAGAGTTGTCTTATAAAGACAGGATTACCCATTGGAAGCACGGCGGTATTGTCGGTGTTCTTGGTTATGGCGGCGGAATTGTGGGACGGTATTCCGATCAGCCTGAGAAATTTCCCGGGGTTGCTCACTTTCATACTATCCGGGTTAACCAGCCTTCCAGTAAATACTACTCCACAAAAAAATTGCGTGATCTCTGTGATCTCTGGGAAAAATACGGTTCCGGTATGACCAACTTCCATGGTTCCACAGGTGATACGGTATTTCTTGGCACCACCACTGAGAATCTTGAGTATTTTTTCTACGATCTGACCCATGAACTGGATCAGGATTTAGGCGGTTCCGGATCCAACCTGAGAACCCCGGCCTGTTGTCTCGGCAAGTCAAGATGTGAGTGGTCCTGTATCGATACCCAGGCAATCTGCCATCATCTGACCAATCACTATCAGGACGAGCTGCATCGACCGGCCTTCCCCTATAAGTTCAAGTTCAAGTTTTCCGGCTGCCCCAACGACTGCGTGGCAGCGATGGCTCGGTCTGATTTTTCCGTGGTCGGCACCTGGAAGGACAACATCAGGATTGACCAGGCGGAAGTTAAAAAGTACATCGCCGGAGAATATCCCGCCAATGGTGGAGCTCATAACGGTAGAGACTGGGGAAAATTCGATATCCAGAAAGAGGTTATTGATCTCTGCCCCACTAACTGCATGTGGATGGAAGGTGATGAGCTGAAAATAGATGACAGCAACTGCACCCGCTGCATGCACTGCATCAATGTGCTGCCCCGGGCTCTCCGCCCCGGTAAAGAACAGGGAGCTACCATTTCCTGCGGCGCCAAGGCCCCGATCCTGGACGGTGCTCAGCTCTCCACCATGATTGTTCCCTTTGTTGAAGCCAACCCGGATAACGACTTTGAAGACATTATCGAAATAATTGAAAAGATCTGGGATTTCTGGATGGAACAGGGTAAGAACAGGGAGCGCCTCGGAGAAACCATGCAGCGTATCGGTCTGCCCAAGTTTATCACCGAGGTAATGGAAATGGATCCACTGCCCCAGCATGTCATAGAACCTCGGTCCAACCCCTATGTATTCTGGAAAGAAGAGGAAGTTGAGGGCGGTTGGCAGCGTGATGTCCATGAGTTCCGTAAACGGCTGGATCTGGCATAAAGCGGTTGTTTGTCACCATAGACCCAGACATTATAATGCATAAAGTAAACAAATAATTTTTGTTATATTTAAGGAGGTTAGTTATGGGATATGATCCGGAAAATCCGATGCAGGACAGAATTACTGATATTGGGCCCCCCCATTATGAGCAGTTCTTGCCTCCGGTCATAAAAAAGAATTTTGGTAAGTGGCTGTGGCACGAGATCAAAAAGCCTGGTGTTCTGGTACATAAGGCCGAATCAGGGAATGAGTGCTGGACCGTAAGGGTCGGGACTCCACGTTTGATAAGTATCGAATACATCCGGGAATTGTGTGATGTTGCAGATAAGCATGCCGATGGTTATATGCGTTGGACCACCAGGAACAATGTTGAAATGATGGTTGATTCCGAAGATAAGGTTCAGCCCTTAATTGATGATCTGGCCAGCCGGGGTAACAAGTTTCCGGTAGGTGGAACCGGAGCCGGTGTCGGCAACATTGTTCACACCCAGGGCTGGATTCACTGCCATACCCCGGCTACAGATGCTTCCGGTGTGGTCAAGGCGGTTATGGATGAGTTGTTTGATTATTTTACCAGCCATGCTCTGCCCGCCCAGGTGCGTATCGCTCTGGCCTGCTGCCTGAACATGTGCGGTGCGGTTCACTGTTCTGATATTGCTATTCTTGGTGTTCACCGGAAACCGCCGATGATTGATCATGATACCATTGAGGGCCTCTGCGAAATTCCTCTGGCTGTGGCAGCGTGTCCCCTGGGTGCTATCAAGCCTGCCAAGGGAACCACCAGCGACGGCAGAGAGGTCAAGTCTGTAACGGTAAAAGAAGAACGCTGCATGTTCTGCGGTAACTGTTACACCATGTGCCCCTCCATGCCTCTGGCTGATCCCGAGGGTAGTGGTATTGCCATTCTGGTAGGTGGTAAGGTTTCCAACTCCAGGAGTGCTCCCAAGTTCTCCAAGATGGTAATCCCCTTTCTGCCTAACACCCCGCCGCGTTGGCCGGAAACGGTGGATGCGATCAAAAATATTCTGGAGGTCTATTCCAAGGATGCCCAGAAATATGAAAGACTGGGTGAATGGGCGGAACGCATTGGTTGGGAGAAGTTCTTTGAGAAGACCGGCATCCCCTTTACTGATAAGTCGATTGATGATTACAGGCTGGCTTATGATACTTGGCGGACCACTACTCAGTTTAAGTTCACCAGTCATATAAAATAGAGCAGCTGTTTAATGGCGGTCTCTCAGAGGTCGCCATTATTTATAAATCCCAATATGATGGGGAGGAAGAAAATTATGGCTCTAAGTAAAGACGAATTGAAAGAAAAAATTATTGAAAAAGCTACCAAGTCCCCGAAACCTCAGCTTTACGTCAAGGATTTTTATAAATGTGATCCTGAAACCAAACCGAGGCAAATCAAGAACGCTGCCAATGAACTGGTAAAGGAAGGAAAGCTCGAGTTCTGGTCAAGCGGCAGCACCACTATGTATGCCCTGAAAGGTCGGGCTCAGGGACATGATACTGCTTGATCTGCTTATTGGGGACACAGCAGTACTTTTAAAAAAAGCCGCTCCGAGAATTTCGGAGCGGCTTTTTGTTTGCCTGGCAAAGCCGGGCTTCCGTCCGCTTGAAAGAGAGCGGAGATA
>JBKHJR010000036.1:0-27850 GCA_046537975.1 Desulfurivibrionaceae bacterium | reverse complement strand
CATATCCCCAAACCGCCATCTTTGACTCCGCTCTTCTTTTTGCCGGGACTGAAGGGATTATCCCTGCTCCGGAGACTTCCCACGCAGTCAAGGCCACCGTTGACGAGGCCCTGAAATGCAAAGAAACCGGGGAAGAGAAATGTATAGTCTGTACCCTGAGCGGCCATGGCCACTTTGATTTAGGGGCCTATGACGACTACCTCAGCGGCAAATTAACCGATTATGAGTATCCGTCTGACCTTATTGCCAGGGCCCTGGCTGATCTGCCCAAGTTCCCCACGGGACTGTAGGAAAGCGTCCGGCTGACCAGATGGTTGTTTTGACTGAAAGCCCGAAAAACCAGTATGCCTCTATCCTGACTAAAAGCATAGATCCGGATCAGGTCCCGGAGGTCAGACAGATGGTTCGAAGATACAGTGGTTATTGTTTTTTAACGTTATTTCAGCTTATTGAACAAGCTGCCGGGGACACCGGCAAGCATGCAAGTTCCCCGGCATGATGGAATTATATGACTCTGAACTTTTATATAAACAGGAGGAAGAGGGAATGAAACAGGTGATGGGCAAAATCTTTTTTTTCTTAACCGCAGCTGCCCTGTTTATCAGCGTTATCCAAGGCACAGCCGCGGCCGGCGGGGGAGCGAGTTATCCCAATGGGGCAGAAGGTTTTTTAAACGGGGCCATTCCGCCTCCAGGCTTTTACTACCTAAACTACTCCTACTATTACAGTGCCGATACCATGAAGGACAATAACGGTGACGACGTACCGGCCTTTGACGATATAAGCATTCTGGCCAATGTCTCCAGGTTCATCTGGATGACCGAGAAGAATCTGCTGGGTGGGAACTACGGCCAGCATCTCTTCATACCTTACCTGAATGTGAATCTTGATTTCAACGGTCCGGTGGGTCCGCAGAGCAGAAGAAACTACAGCGACTCTGACCTCCCTTTTCTGATCTACAGCCCTCTGGTCCTGGCCTATCACCTTCAGGAAGGGAAACTTCATATCGCCCTTTCAGCAGTGGACCTGTATATCCCCACCGGTCAGGAGGACGGCAACTTGGCAGGGGTAGGCCGCAACTTCTGGACTTTCGAACCGGTAGTAGCCCTTACTTACATGTTCAATGACAAGTGGGCGGTATCCGGCAAATTCATGTACGATTTTAACACCAAGCAGAAAGACTATCCCACCAATTACGGTTTTGAAGTAGACCGCACCCCTGGTCAGGAATTTCATGTGGACTACTCCCTGTCTTATGCCCTCAAAAAAGGACTGCGAATAGGGCTTAACGGCTACTACTACACTCAGACCACTGATGACGACTACGATCTGGACAGCACCATCCCGGCTCAGGTAAGAAGCATGTTGAAAGAAGACGAAGGGGAACACAGCCGGGTCTTCGCAGCCGGTCCGGGTATACGGTACAATTACAAGAATATGTTCTTTTCCCTGCGCAGTCAGTTTGAGATGGCAGCAAAAAACAAAACCGAGGGAGACAACATCTGGTTCAAGTTCACCTATGCCTTTTAGGAACCTTTCTTTTTAGCGAATTGCAGAATCTATGCAGCTTTTCAAAAAACGACCCTGACAGGCAAGGCAAGATGTGCCCCCTTATCATAGAACATGCCGGCAATCACCACGAGAGCGGCTGCAGCAGCCGCTCTCGTCACATTAAATGTATCAGTCGGCTTGAAAAATGCCCTCAAAAGCCATCATTGTCTAACCATATCCCGATGAAAAACGCTGAGACTGCCGAAATGGCGGGACAGAAAACTGTTCATCTCCTCAACTACCGCCACTGAACGGTGTCTGCCTCCGGTACAACCCAAGGCTATGGTCAACCTGGCTTTACCTTCCTGCCGGTATCTGGGGATTAAATCCAGCATCAACTGCTCCAGCCTGTTGAGAAAAGAAGCTGCAATATCATTTTTTAATACAAAATCGGCAACATCAGAGTCCTGGCCGGTATACGGCCTCAGATTTTCCTGATAGTGGGGATTGGGAAGAAAACGCACATCCCAGACAATATCTGCTTCCGGGGGGATGCCATGCTTATAGCCGAAGGAGACAAGATTGATCTTCAAGGATCCTGTGACATCACCCCTTCCCAGGTAGTCGGTTACCCGCTGTTGCAGCTCCCTGGGAAGCAAGCCGCCGGTATTGATTACCATGTCAGCCACTTCTTTTATCGGAGCCAGTTTCTTTCTCTCCGCGGCAATAGAGTCCTGAAGTGAATCTTCTCTGCTCAAAGGGTGCCTGCGGCGATGCTCGCTGAATCTTTTAATCAGATTCATCTCGTCTGCCTCCAGAAAAATAATTTCCAGAGAATATTCAGACTTTAAATCAGTCAGTAAATGGATTTCAGGGGGAAATCCGGGATCTCGACAATCCATGGCCAGTGCCAGTCCCTCGTCGGCAAAATTCCTCTTGCCGGCTTCAGAAAGCAAAATATTCAGCAAAAAAAAGGGAAGGTTGTCAATAGAGAAATAACCCAGGTCCTCTAAAGTCCGTAAGACTGTATTGGCTCCGGCCCCTGACATGCCGCTGACAATTACTCTTTTTGACATATGGTTGGACTCTCAGGTATTCAGTCTGGGAACTTGTCTTTTAATTCAAAATTACCCGCAACGACAAAAAATGCAGGCAGTTGCCTGTAGTATCCCGGGCGGGTGCTCAGTATCTTTCCGCTTCATTGACCACATCCATAATTTCCCCGGCCCCATGGGAGTTGAGAATACGTCTTTTAATTTCCGGATCTTTCAGGAACCGGGTCAGTTGGCCCAGATTTTTGAGGTATGATAATGAATTGAATTCCGGAGCCAGGATCAGAAAAAATATATGGGTGGGCTTGCCGTCATAAGCCCCAAAAGACAGACCTTCCATGCTCCGGGCCAGAAAAAATTCCGTCCTGTCCAAAAAGGATAAATGGCAATGAGGAAGGGCGATTCCGTTGCCTACGCCTGTGGAGCCGAGCTTCTCCCTGTTCTGAAGACAGTGGAGAACGGTCCCTCTGGGAAGATCAGGGCAGACTTCTGCCGCAAGTTCAGCCAGCTCTTTCAAGACTCCGTCCCTGGAAATTGACTGCAGGGAAGGAATTATCCTGTTTTCACTTAGAATATAAGCCATTATCATTTTATCGATTTTTGAGTGCTGATAACGCCCTCCTGAACTCTTGGCTCTTTGAACGCCCGCCCCCTTTAAAGTTATTTTTTGGCCCTCTTCCTGTACTTGGAGGGAAGGATCCCCAGCTGTTCCCGGTATTTGGCCACTGTACGCCGGGCCACCTTTATTCCTTGCTCCTGAAAGATCTCCGATATAGCCTGGTCGCTTAAGGGCTTATCCGGTTCCTCGTCGTTCAGCAGGGACCGTATACGCTCCTTGATACTGGTGGAAGATAAATCTTCGCTGCCCCGCTTTTTGATTGCCGAGGAAAAAAAGTACTTCAGTTCAAAGGTTCCCTGGGGGGTATGGACATACTTATTGGTGGTAACCCGGCTGATTGTGGATTCGTGCATATCTATATCTTCAGCAATATCCCTCAGGACCATGGGTTTGAGAGCTTTCACCCCGTATTCCAGGAATTCGCGCTGGTGCTTGATTATACTTTCCACCACCTGATAAATGGTTCTCTGCCGCTGCTGAATACTTTTAATCAACCAGGAAGCTGACTGCAGTTTTTCCTTAATATATTCTTTGGCGGCTTCAGGGGCATTTTTCTGCTCTTTCAGCAGTTCACGATAGTAAGTGCTTATTTTGAGTTTGGGCAGACCTTCATCGTTCAAAAGAATAACGTACTCCTCCCCTATTTTCTGAATATAGACATCAGGAATAATGTAATGGGGCTCTTCATCGGAAAAGGCCTTACCCGGGTGGGGATCAAGATCAAGAATAATATTGACGGCAGCAATGACATTATCCATTGACTCCTTGGTGGCCCTGGTAATAGCGCCGTAATTCTTGGTTTCCAGATACCTGAGATGATCCCTGACGATGCGGTAGGGTAGAGAATCTTCCAGATTCAACCTCTTTAACTGAAGAAGCAGGGACTCTCTTACATCCCGGGCCCCGACCCCGGGCGGATCCATCTCCTGGATCACACCTATCATCTTCCGGGCTGTGTCCTGGTCACAACCTACAGCCTCACAGATCTCTTCCTCATCAACTTTCAGAAATCCCTTATTATCGAGATTACCAAGAATAAATAAACCTGCTTCCAATTCGTGTTCAGTTATATCGGCATGGCACAACTGCCAGTGAAGATGACTGCTAAGATTGGGTTTCTTGCTGACAATATCGAGTCTGGAAGCTTCTTCCCCGCCTGTCTCCCTTTGCCGGTTATAAGTCCCGCCGCCTTCGTATTCATTAACATAGTCGGCCCAGTTGATTTCCGAGACATAATTCTTTTCCAGGTTTATAACATCGGTTTGTTCCGACCCGGCACCTTCTTCCTGTTCTGCTCCCACTTCCCCCTCTTCCCGGGGCTGACCTGTTTCCTGCTCCTGGGCCGCTTCTTCCAGGACCGGATTCTGTTCAATCTCCTGTTGCACAGTATCCACAAGTTCAAGGCGGGAAAGCTGAAGCAGCTTAATAGCCTGCTGCAGCTGAGGAGTCATCACCAGCTGTTGAGTCAGCTTAATATCTTGTTTTAGTTCCAGAAAAGACATAAATTATGCTTGGGTTAACCGGTTCGTGATCTTTAAAAAATAAAATAGAGGATTCACCGCCTTCCTTACCATAAGATGTTCTGGTACGGGAAATGCTTTCAACCTTAACCCTTGAACCAGTCAATTCAATTTACATTTTGAAATTCTGACCGAGATACATCGTCTTCACCTTTTCAGACCGGGTAATTTCCTCCGGGGTCCCTTTAGAGAGAATCTGGCCGTTATCAACTACATAGGCATAATCACAGACCGTAAGGGTCTCACGGACATTATGGTCTGAGATAATAACTCCGAGGCCCTGACCTTTCAACTCCACGATAATCTCCTGCAGGTCGGCGACCGAGAGTGGATCGATACCGGCAAACGGTTCATCGAGTAAAATATAGCGGGGTTTTGTCGCCAGCGCCCGCATTATTTCCACCCGCCGCCTTTCACCCCCGGAAAGACCTCCGCCTTTATTACCGGACAGATGTTTCAGTTTCAGCTCCTCCATAAGCCGATCTATTCTTTCCCTGATCTCCTGTCTGGACAGGCCTGAAGGTTCCAGGATAATCCTGACATTTTCCTCAACAGTCAGTTTCTTGAAAACCGTGGGTTCCTGGGCCAGGTAGGATATCCCGTTTCTAGCCCTTTTGTGAACCGGCAACCTTGTAATATCCCGGTTTTCCAGGATAATATCCCCCTGTTCAGGTCTGATGAATCCGGCAATAGAGTAAAATGACGTGGTCTTGCCTGCCCCGTTGGGCCCCAGGAGCCCTATAATTACACCCTGTTCCGCTGTTATACTTATGCCGTCAACAACCCGGCGTCCCCGGTATGACTTGACTAAATTCCTGGCCTCAAGCATCGCCCCTGCTATTCCTCTTCCTGGGAGAAAAAGGCCTTAACCCGGGTATTCTCCTTCCCGCCGGATTCAAAAACAGTGGTGCCCTCTGTCAGATCAAACACCACATCCTCCCCCTGAACCAGATTATCCTGATGCCAGACTTTGGCATTACCTTTGATAAAGATCTTCTCCTTTCTGATCTCAAATATCATCTTATCTCCAACCGCAGTCAGATCGCCGCGGCTAAGCTTCACTTCCCCGGTGGCAACAATCCTCTCTATCTCTTGATTCCCGGCGGCAGCCCCGGCATCACTGGCACCCGGACCACTGCCGTCATGGTGAACAGTCATTTTTTCGGAATTGATGGTCAAAGGCCCCTGGACAGCTACTACACTGCCGAAGAAATCCACCACATCCTTCCGTTGATCAGAGGCCATACGGTCAGCTTCTATATGAACCGGCTGGGACATGTTCCATTTATTTTCCCCGGATTCCGCTTCTCCGGGCTGCTGCTCTGCAGTAGGAGCCTCCTGGCCGTTCCGAGCCAGGACGTCCTGCGGAGCCGGGTAACTTGCCAGATAAAAGATAACCAGAAGTATTGAGGATACCTCTTTATAAAATAATTTCATTATAATTCCCAGTAGCTTAACATATTACTCATGATCCTCTAAACTCTTCTCAATAAGGGTGCGGGGGTAAAGACTCGGCGAACCATACACTTTTAATTTAAACATAGCGACAGTAACCGGCAAAGTAAAGGAAAAGGCCTCACCCTCTTTTTTTTTGTCAATCCTCTGAAGGATTGCCTTATCAGCACCCCGAAGCCGGAGAAATAAGGATCCTTTTTTTCTTTGCCTCCAGGACACTTATAAGTTAAAGATAAGGAAATATCTTCAATAAATCAGCGTCTGCAAAGACTTACGCTTTAGGGGTGAACACGCTCCTGATTCCTGCACTGATCACCAGAAAGCCACTATGACGACAATAGAACAGAGTTTAGACAAGGCAAAGGTTCTTATAGAATCTCTCCCATATATAAAAGAGTTCTCCAACAAGACCATCGTTATAAAATACGGTGGCCACGCCATGGTAGATGAAGAACTCAAAAAGAATTTCGCCCTTGATGTTATTCTTATGAAATATATAGGGATCAATCCGGTTATTGTTCACGGCGGAGGTCCCCAGATTAATCAGTTCCTGGACAAGATGAACATCCAGTCCGACTATATCCAGGGAATGAGAGTTACTGACGGGGAAACCATGGACGTTGTGGAAATGGTTTTGGTGGGCAAGGTCAACAAGGAGATAGTCGGCCTGATAAACTACCACGGTGGTCGGGCTATCGGCCTGTCCGGCAGGGACGGTGACCTGATCTGCGCGGAAAAAATGAAAATTCTCAAGAACCAGGCGGAAAACGCGCCTCCGGAACTTATTGATCTGGGACGGGTTGGGACGGTTACCAAGGTCAACCCGGAAATTCTGACCACCCTCGACCGGAAAGATTTCATTCCTGTTATTGCCCCGGTCGGAGTAGGTGAAGACGGCAGGACTTACAATATAAATGCCGACCTTGTGGCCGGAGCCGTGGCGTCTGAACTCAAGGCGGAAAAACTTATTCTGCTTACTGATGTGGAAGGGGTTCTCAGCAGCGACGGCACCCTTATCTCTTCCCTGAGCAATGATGAGGCGGAACAGTTGTTAGCCACAGGAGATGCGGCCGGGGGCATGATTCCCAAAATAAAGTGCTGCCAGGATGCAGTCAATGCAGATGTAGGCAAGGCCCATATTATAGACGGTCGTCAGTCGCACGCCCTTCTCCTGGAGATCTTTACCAGGAAGGGAGTAGGTACGGAGATAACCCGGAATATTAAACCTGATATCTGATGAGCCTTTAAGGTATATTTAAACAACTTAAACCGCGGAGGATACAAAGAACAGGAAGGAAAGAAATATAATTCCAAATATCAACTCCGTGCTCTTCGTGGTGAATAATGGCTTCTCAGGAAACCATTAACCCTGTAATCCTGAAATAATATGGATAATGATATTATAAAAAAAAGCGACTCTCTATTCATGAAGACCTATGGACGACTGCCGGCGGTTATGGTGGAAGGCTCCGGCTGCTGGTTGACAGATAGCGAAGGCAGAAACTACCTGGACTTTCTGTCCGGGATAGCAGTATGCAGCCTGGGACACAGCCATCCGGAGGTCACCAAGGCCATCTGCAGCCAAGCGGCCAAATTGAACCATGTCTCCAATCTCTACTACACCGTACCTCAGACCGAAGTGGCTGAACTCCTGATCGGCAACTCTTTTGCCGACCGGATCTTTATGGCCAATTCCGGAGCCGAAGCCAATGAGGCGGCCGTTAAACTGGCAAGGAAACACGGTGGCCCCGGACGTTACAGGATCATCTGCCTGGAAGGCTCATTTCACGGCCGGACCATGGCCACAGTATCAGCTACCGGCCAGAGCAGATTTCATGAGGGATTTGAACCCCTGCTCGAAGGTTTCTGCCATGTCCGTCCCGAAGATATTGACCAGCTGGAGACGGCGATTGACGACACAACCTGTGCAGTCCTGTGTGAGCCCCTGCAGGGGGAAGGTGGAGTACGTCCCCTGTCCCGACCTTACCTGGAAGCTGTCCGCCGGTTATGCGACCATCACGACCTGACTCTCATTTTTGACGAAGTTCAAGTGGGCATGGGCAGGACGGGCTCACTTTTTGCCTACGAGCAGTTCGGGATTGCACCTGATATCATGACTTTGGCCAAAGCCCTGGGCAACGGAATTCCGATCGGAGCCATGCTGGCAAGGGAAAATGTGGCAGAGGCTTTCCAACCGGGGGACCATGCCGCCACCTTTGGTGGCAATCCGGTTGCCTGTGCTGCAGCTCAGGCAACTTTAAAGACCATGCTGGGCGACGGCTTCCTGGAGGAAGTCAGAGGAAAAGGCATCTACCTTCAAGAGCAGCTCAGGGAATTGATCAAGGAATTTCCGGGTCTTGCCCGGGAAGTCAGAGGTTTGGGACTCATCCAGGGACTTGTTCTGACTCCGAAAGCCGTGCCGGTGGGCAACGAAATAGTGAACAGGATGTTCAAGAGGGGAGTATTAATAAACTTTGCCGGGAATGCGGCGCTGCGCTTTCTCCCTCCCCTGATTATTTCCAGAGAAGAAATAAACAG
Organism: Desulfurivibrionaceae bacterium; assembly: GCA_046537975.1. GTDB lineage: Bacteria > Desulfobacterota > Desulfobulbia > Desulfobulbales > SURF-16 > JAWLDV01. The sequence continues at coordinate 19,175 of JBKHJR010000036.1, read as the reverse complement.
CATGATTATGACCTTGAAATCAGTTATGGCCGAAATTGAAGTTCAGATCTGAGGTTTTTAAGTCCGGGGATTGTAAAAGATCAGTTGAAATAGGGCCGGGAAAACCCTTTGCAAAAACAGCTTATTCTTAGTATTTATTCCTGTTTAGTCTGAGCCGACAAGTACGGAAGTATTCACTTAAAACTCCGGCAACAACAGCCTCAGATACAACAATTAACTGCGCGGTCAGGTTAATTTAAATTAAAATTACATCATCCTTACCAGGAACGAGGGTTAAATATAATGGCTAACCATCTTATTAATCTCCGGGATTTCAGCAGAGACAAACTATTTTCTTACATCAACCGGGGGCTTGAGTTAAAGCATGAAGCCCACAGGGGGGTGCAGCACAAACAGCTGTCCGGTAAAATCCTGGGAATGATTTTTGAAAAACCGTCCACCCGAACCAGAGTGTCCTTTGAGGCTGCCATGTATGGTCTGGGCGGCCAGGTGATTTATCTTTCCGGCAAAGAGACCCAGCTTGCAAGAGATGAGCCTCTCAAGGATATGGCCCGGGTTATGGCCCGTTATGTTGACACCCTGGTGGTAAGAACTTTCGATCAGGAAACGGTTGAAGAACTGGCCCGCTACTCCAGCGTCCCGGTTATAAATGGCCTCACGGACAAGTTCCATCCCTGCCAGATTCTAAGCGATATAATGACCGTCACCGAATACAAGGGACCCATAGCTGGTCTTAAAATCGCCTGGATCGGAGACGGCAACAACATGGCTAACTCCTGGATTCAGGCGGCTAGCCGTATGGGTTTTGAGTTGACTTTGGCCTGTCCCCCGGGATATGAACCGGATGCAGGTGTCCTGGCCGAGGCGGAAAAAGAAGCGGAAAAACCGATTACCCTGGTCCGTGACCCTGAAACAGCAATCATGGATGCTGATGTGGTCAATTGTGACGTATGGACCAGTATGGGCCAGGAAAATGAAAAAGAGCAGCGGCTGAAAACGTTTTCTCCCTATCAGATAAATAAAGAGCTGCTTAATGCAGCCAGACCAGGGATCACAGTACTTCACTGCCTGCCGGCTCATCGCGGGGAAGAAATCACCGAGGAAGTACTGGAAAGCCCCTGCTGTCCCGCCTTTGATCAGGCGGAAAACAAGATGCACATGCATAAGGCTATCCTGGAAAGGCATTTATTCGGCTGATTCCGAAAATTAGAGGGTAGTAAAGGGATTCGAGGATAAACAAATATAAAAGATATAGAGGTTGGAGATCATGGCAAGTAGTGTAAATAAAATAGTACTGGCCTATTCCGGAGGCCTGGACACGTCAGTAATTCTGCGCTGGCTGAAGGACACCTATGATTGTGAGGTGATTGCCTATGCCGCCGATATCGGGCAGAAGGAAGACTGGGAGGCAGTCCGGGAGAAAGGTTTTGCCACCGGAGCTGACAAAGTAGTGATTTCGGACCTGAAAGAGGAATTTGCCAGGGATTTCATATTTCCCGCCTTCCGGGCAAGTGCCATTTACGAAAACAAATATCTCCTGGGAACCTCACTGGCCAGACCGCTGATCGCCAAGGATCAGGTACGGGTAGCAGAGGAAGAAGGGGCTGACAGTCTCAGCCATGGCGCCACCGGCAAAGGCAATGATCAGGTACGCTTTGAAATGGCTTATCTGGCTTTAAATCCCCATTTAGACATCATCGCCCCGTGGCGTATCTGGGATCTGGGGTCCCGCACCAAGCTTCTGGCTTTCGCGGAAAAACACGGCATTCCGGTACCGGTCAATCAAGAAAAACCCTACAGTTCGGATGAGAACCTGCTCCACATCAGTTTCGAAGGAGGCATCCTGGAAGATCCCTGGAATGAACCGGATCCTGACATGTTCCAAATGACCAGCTCTCCGGAAGAGGCCCCTGACAGTCCCACCTATATCAATCTGGAATTCCAGGGAGGCAATCCGATGGCAATTGACGGGGTTCCCCTGAACCCGGTGTCTCTGATGCAGAGGCTCAACACCCTCGGCGGCGTAAACGGCATCGGCCGGCTGGACATGGTGGAAAACCGCTTTGTCGGCATGAAGTCCCGGGGAGTCTATGAAACCCCCGGAGGAACAATTCTTTATACCGCCCACCGCGACCTGGAAACCATAACCATGGACCGTGAAGTTATGAAGATCCGGGACAACCTGATCCAGCGTTACTCGGAACTGGTCTACAACGGCTTCTGGTTTTCTCCGGAACGGGAGCTTTTGCAGAAGACCATGGATGACGCCCAGGAGACGGTCAGCGGGGTGGTTCGCCTGAAACTCTATAAAGGGAACTGCATTCCGGTGGGACGCAAGTCCGGGCAGTCCCTCTACGAAAAAAGTTTCGCCACTTTTGAAGAAGACGAAGTGTACACCCAGGCAGATGCAGCCGGCTTCATAAGACTTAATGCCCTCAGAATGACCATGAATGCCTTAAAAAAAGATAAAAATAAAGAATAAAAGATCTGGTACCCGACTTTATAAGCAACCCGTAATCCAAAACATTATCTCAAAAATATGACAGATTCCAAAAAGCTCTGGGGAGGAAGGTTCAGCGAGTCTACCGCAGCTTCAGTAGAAAAGTTCACCGAGTCGGTGCAGTATGACTGGCGCCTTTTCCGGCACGATATCGCCGGCAGCAGGGCCCATGCCCGGATGCTCTGCCGCCAGAATATCATCTCCGGGGAGGAGCTGGACAGTATAATCCAGGGTCTTGATGCCATAGAAAAAGATATCGAAGAAGGCGGTTTCGAGTTTAAAACCGAACTTGAAGATATTCACATGAACATCGAAAAAGCCCTGATCGACCGGATTGGCCCGGCCGGGGCCAAACTGCATACCGCCAGGAGCAGAAACGACCAGATCTGCCTTGACACCAGACTTTATTTGCGGGATGAAAGCAACCGACTCAAGACCCTTCTGGGCAAGGTAAATGGAGCCCTGGTCCGGTTGGCCCGCAGTTATCTGGGAACAATAATGCCGGGCTACACCCATCTCCAGAGAGCCCAGCCCGTTCTTTTATCCCATCACCTTCTGGCCTATTACGAGATGTTTAAAAGAGATATGGCCCGGCTTGAAGACGGGCTCAAGAGAATAAACGTTTTGCCCCTCGGAGCCGCAGCCCTGGCTGGCACGGGACTCCCCATAGACCGGGAATATGTGGCTGCTGAACTGGGTTTTCCCGAAATCAGCAGAAACAGCATGGATACGGTAGCTGACCGTGATTTTGCCGTGGAATTCCTCTCCACCTGTACGATCATACAGCTTCACCTGAGCCGTCTGGCTGAAGAACTGGTGATCTGGTCAAGTGATGAATTCGGCTTTGTTGAGATCTCCGACAGCTTCTGCACCGGCAGCAGCATAATGCCCCAGAAAAAAAATCCCGACATACCGGAACTGATAAGAGGTAAAAGCGGTCGGGTTGCAGGCCACCTTATGTCTCTGATCACCACCATGAAGGGGCTACCCCTCACCTATAACCGGGACTTGCAGGAAGACAAGGAACCTCTTTTTGATACCGCAGACACTTTAAGCCGGGAACTGGCCATAACAGCGGAGATGCTTTCCCACCTGAAATTTAACGAGAAAAGGCTGGAAGAGGCTGCCGGCGGGGGGTTTATGACCGCCACAGACCTGGCGGACTACCTGGTGAAAAAGAACATACCTTTCCGCAAGGCCCATTCCATAGTAGGCCAGGTTGTCAGCTACTGTCTTGACCAGGGTAAGGAACTGACTGAACTGACCCTGGAGGAACTGCAGGGGCATTCCCCGGTCATTGACCGGGACATCTTCTACGTACTCTCTGAAAAGGGTTCGGTTAACAGCAGGATATCTCCTGGTGGTACTGCTGAAAAAGAAGTCAAAAAGGTTCTGCGAGAGGCTGAAAAGGAACTGGAAAGCATTCTATGAAGGAAATAAGGCGCCTGCTTCGTTATTCTGCTTTTCTTCTTGTCCTTGTGCCGCTTCTGTCCTGCGGCAGAAAAACAGAACCGATACCGCCTCAGGCAGCAATTCCGGCTCCCATTAAAGACTTGAGCTACAGGTTTTCCGGAGAAGAGGTCGTCCTGGAATGGACTTATCCCCGATACTCCATAGACGACCAAAAGATCGAAAAGGTCCGCAGATTCGTCCTGCATAAAAGTGATCAGGCCGCCCGGGACTATTGTCCTGGATGTCCGGATACCGTAACTTCCCTAAAAGAGATCGAACCTTCCTCAACCCGGCCCGGCCGGAGTATGGAGTTCCGGGACAGTCATCTGGTGCCCGGCCACCATTACTCTTATCAGGTTATTTCTCATCGGGGCTGGAATATTGTCAGCCCACCGTCAAACCGGGTATCATTCTGGTGGAGCACTCCTCCTGCCGCTCCTGAACCCATTGAGGTGAGCCAGACAGGACGGGACGTAGAAATAAGCTGGGAGGCAGTAAAAAAAGACAACCAAGGAGAACCCCTTGACCATCCGGTACGATATCAGATTTTCAGGCGGACCGCCTCCGGGAAAAAATTTGACCTACAGAAGGAGAGCAGCGAGACAACATACTACGATCAGGTAAACGGAGAGGAAAAGTACCATTACCGGGTCAGGGCAGTCATCTCTTACAGGGATACTGCCATTCCCGGGCCACACAGTAAAACAGCCGCCTTTACCCCGGAAGACCGGACTCCTCCGCCTGTCCCTGAAATCGCCGCTCTAATAACATCAGACAGCGGTCCCAGGATTATATGGGAAAGGGTCTCGGCTTCAGACCTGGCGGGCTACAGAATTTACCGACGCCCGGAATCTTCCCGGGAGTGGACCATGATAAAAGAGACCGGAGCGAACACCTTCATCTTTAAAGACGAATCCCTTTCCAGCGAAAAAGGTACATGGTATTATACCATAACCTCTTTTGATAAGGCCTCCCCTCCCAATGAAAGCGATTTTTCCCGGGAGGTATCTTTTGAGGGCGGCAAGTGAACATAGGTAGGACTGAGCGCAGGAGGGAACCATAAGTTATATCCCGGAACCCACCCTAACCCACTGTAACAACGGAGTACTAACAAGAATGCATCATTTTGAATATAAAAACAAGGAACTGTTCTGCGAGGAAGTGCCTGTAAAAAAAATAGCTGCTGCCGTTTCCACCCCTTTTTACCTCTACAGTGCAGCAACACTGACCCGGCATTTCCGGGCCTTTGATGAGGCGTTTACCGTCGACCACTTAACCTGCTTCTCGGCAAAGTCCTGTTCCAATCTGGCCATCCTCAACATATTTGCCGGAATGGGGGGCGGCATAGATATTGTTTCCGGGGGGGAGCTCTACAGATGTCTGCAGGCCGGGGTCGATCCCCAGAAAATCGTGTACTCCGGGGTGGGCAAAACTGAAGATGAGATGCGTTTTGCCCTGGAATCAGGGATCCTCATGTTCAACGTAGAATCCAGACAGGAGCTGGAGGTCCTGCAGGACGTGGCACGCCGGATTTCAGTTCGAGCCCCTGTTTCCCTGAGAATCAACCCTGATGTTGATCCCAAAACTCATCCCTATATATCCACCGGCCTGGCCCAGAACAAATTCGGCATCCCGGTCGATGAGGCCCTGGAGCTCTACAAAAAGGCTTCAATGATGGAGAGTATCGAGATAATAGGGGTAAGCTGTCATATCGGCTCCCAGCTCACAGAGGTTTCTCCCTTTGTAGAATCTCTCCAGAAAATCAAAATCTTCATGAAACAGCTGCAAGCGGAGGGAATTAATTTTTCCTATCTGGACATAGGAGGAGGCCTGGGTATACGCTATGACACGGAAGACCCGCCTCTGCCCGCAGCCTACGCCGAAGCAATCTCCAGAGAAATGTCCGGGCTGGAATGCACCTTGATCCTGGAACCGGGCCGCGTTATAGTTGGTAATGCCGGGATACTGGTTACCAAGGTCTTATACACCAAGGGCAATGATAAAAACTTTATAATTGTTGATGCCGGGATGAATGATCTGGCCCGGCCCAGCCTTTATAATGCTTACCACGCCATTCAGGCGGTAAATGAGAACAACCGGGAATGCAGGGTCGCTGACGTGGTAGGACCAATCTGCGAAACCGGGGATTTCCTGGCCAAGGATCAGGAGATTCCCGCCTTTGACAGAGGGGATCTGCTTGCTTTCATGAGCTGCGGGGCCTATGGTTTCACCATGTCTTCCAATTACAATTCCAGACCCCGGGTCCCCGAAGTGCTGGTTACAGGGGATAATTATCATATTATCCGCAAAAGGGAATCCTATAGTCACCTGACAGCTGGGGAAACCATCCCCAATTTAGATCTTTAAGTTATCAATACTCTTATATTCTTATGCGTTTTCCAATAAATTTTACCAAGATGAACGGGGCCGGCAATGATTTTATCATTATTGACCATCGCCGCCCGCTGTTGGATCAAAAAGACATGCCGTCTTTTGTCCGCGGGGTCTGCCGGCGGAAATTTTCCGTTGGCGCCGACGGCCTGATTTTTATTGAAGAGTCCGGGGAAACGGATTTCAGCTGGCAGTTCTTCAACGGCGACGGCAGTAAGGCTGAAATGTGCGGCAACGGAGCCCGTTGTGCCGCCCGATTCGCCTTTGAAAACGGGATCGCCGGCCGGGAAATGTCCTTTATGACCCAGGCAGGCATAATAAGGGCTGAAGTTCCGGGAGATTCGGTAAAGATCGCCATGACCCCCCCACAGGATATAAGGCTGGAACGGGAAGTTAAAATAGACAACAAGACCCTGACCCTGCACAGTCTGAATACGGGAGTTCCCCATGCCGTAATCCTTGTTGAAGACAACCGGGAGACCCCGGTAAAAGAGTGGGGCAATCTGATCCGTTTTCATGAGATGTTCAGTCCGGCCGGAGCTAATGTAAATTTTGTGGAAGTCACTGACAGCAACAGCCTTTATCTGCGGACTTATGAAAGAGGGGTTGAGGATGAGACCCTGGCCTGCGGCACCGGGGCCGTAGCCTCAGCTGTCGCCGTCTCCCTGCTGGGCAAAGCAAAAGACCCGGTCCAGGTGGTTACTTCCGGAGGTGAAACTCTCAAGATTTACTTCTCTCTGCATAACCAGCCGGAATTAGGAGTAAATGATGTCTATCTGGAGGGACCGGCTCGGATTATTTACCAGGGTGAGCTAATGCCGGAGAGCCTCAATTGAAAAAGAAGCCGGAGGACAGAGGGGACAGGTAATCGGGAATCAGCAATCAGGAATCATTTATTTATAATTATAAGCAAGAAGCAAGAGGAGGCCAAAAAATGAACAAATTCCGCGGAGCCTTTGTAGCCATAGTTACGCCCTTTACAGATGGTGAAATAGATGAACAGGGGCTGCTTGATCTTATTGAATTCAATATTGAAAACGGCACCCACGGTATCGTCCCCTGTGGTACTACCGGGGAATCAGCTACCATGAGTCATGAAGAACACCACCGGGTTGTGGAACTAACTGTCAAAGCAGTCAAAGGCAGGGTTCCGGTACTGGCCGGCACCGGTTCCAACTCCACCAGTGAATCGATTGAGCTTACCAGGCATGCCAGGAAAGCAGGGGCGGACGGGGCCCTGATGATCACCCCATACTATAACAAACCTTCCCAGGAAGGCCTTTATCAGCATTTCAAGAAAGTGGCCGAGGAAGTGGATATCCCCATAGTGCTTTACAATGTCCCTGGACGAACCTCGATAAATATGCTGCCCGGGACCGTGGCCAGGTGCGCTGCTGTCCCTAATATCGTGGGCATTAAAGAGGCCTCTGCCGATCTCAAGCAGGTAAGCGAGGTCATCATGCAGTGCCCTGATGATTTTGCCGTAATGTCAGGTGATGACTTTACCTCCATGCCTCTTGTTGCCATAGGAGGGACCGGGGTTATTTCCGTAAGTTCCAATGTCGATCCCAAATCCATGTCAGAGATGATGGAAGCTGCTCTGGCAGGTGACATGAAAAAGGCCAGGGCACTGCACTATAAAGTTTTCCCTCTTATGCAGGCCATGTTCCTGGACACCAATCCGGTTCCAGCCAAAACCGCCCTGGAACTTATGGGAAAGATTAAATCAAGTACTCCGCGTCTTCCCATGTACAAGATGAATGATACCGCACTGGATAAACTTAAAAAGGTAATGTCTGATTACGGCCTGATTTAAGGCAGAGATAGTAGAACCCATAATCAAACGCAAGGAGAAGACATGGCGACCAGGGTTATAGTCGCAGGGGCCGGAGGCCGGATGGGCAGACGCATCTGCGAAATAGTCAACCGCAATCACCAGCTCGAACTGAGCGGTGGATTCGAACATAAAGACAGTCCTTCAGTAGGCAGCGATATAGGGGAACTGGGGGGATTCGGCAGGATAGGCATTCCGGTATCCCCTGATCTTACCTCCATTATAGACCAGGGTGATGTGATCATCGACTTTACCGCTCCGGAGGCCACCATGGAAATTGCCCGGGAAGTGGCCCGCCATAATAAGGCTATGGTAATAGGCACCACCGGTCTTTCCGGGGATAACCTTGAGGAACTGCGGGATCTTTCCGGGAAAATGGCTGTTGTCCAGGCCCCTAATATGGCCGTAGGAGTTAATCTTCTATTTAAATTAACCAGAAAGGTGGCCTCGATTTTGGGTGACAACTATGACATTGAAATAGTAGAGGCCCATCACCGCATGAAAAAAGATGCTCCCAGCGGCACAGCCCTGAAGCTCGGAGAGATGGCCGCCGAAGGGGTGAACCGCGACTTCAGTAAGACCGGGGTATTTGAAAGGCACGGCATGATAGGCGAACGCAGTGATGAAGAGATCGGCATTCAGACCATCCGGGCCGGAGATATCGTCGGGGAGCATACCGTATACTTTGCCGGTCCCGGAGAACGGCTGGAACTGACCCACAAGGCCCACAGCCGTGACAATTTTGCCGGGGGCGCCGCTGTTGCCGCTGCCTGGCTGGCTGACAAGAAAACCGGGATGTATACCATGTTCGATGTCCTGGGACTTGCTGAACTGTAATTTCCGGTTCAGGATTCAAGGACTAACATAACAACCCGACTATCTTCCGGTTAACAAATTCAATCAAAATATGTTAAATGATTGGTACGCCCGTTTGGGCGGGACACCATGTTGATTTTTGTCTCTTGCTGCTCTACCTAAATCAAGTAGTTAGTGTCCGTCCAGAAACGAGATTTTTTGTTCGAGGTCAAGGAACAGTGAAAATGAAAAAGCGCAGCATATTAAGCATATGTGAGCATTTTTCATTTTTGCTGTGACACAGAGATCGGACAAAAGGGCCGTTTCTGGATGGACACTAGTTAAAATCCTTTAACCCTGAACCCTTAATATTCAGATGCAAATCGGCCGCTGCCTGATTCACCGCCCGGATAAGGAACAAACTGGATCCGTCTACGGTGTGCTCGAATCCGAATATATCCACCTTCTCGACGGGCAGCCCTTTTCCGGCCTGGTTTATTCAGGAGAACGTTTCAGTATTAAAGAGATACGCCTGCTTTCCCCTTGCCTTCCCAGCAAGATCGTGGCCATAGGCCTGAATTACGTCCCTCATGCCCGGGAACTTGGCTATGAAATTCCTCCGGAGCCCCTCATCTTTTTGAAACCTCCTTCCTCTGTTATCGGCCCGGAAGAGGACATCGTTCTGCCGGCCATGAGTTCAAGGGTGGAGTTTGAAGGGGAGCTTGCCGTGGTCATCGGCAGGACGGCCAAAGATATCGCCCGGGAAGACGCTTCTGCTTACATCTTGGGTTATACATGTTTTAACGATGTTACTGCCCGGGATCTGCAACAAAAAGACATCCAGTTCACCAGAGCAAAGAGTTTTGACACCTTCGCTTCTTTGGGACCGGTAATAGAAACTGATCTTGATCCCGGAGACCTTGAGCTGAGCACCCTCCTTAACGGAGAAGTCAGACAGAAAGCCAATACCGCCTCGCTTATCAAAAGTGTCCCGGAACTGGTCGCCTTTGCCTCCCGGATTATGACCCTTATGCCCGGCGATATAATAGCCACCGGTACCCCGTCTGGAGTGGGACAACTGAGGAAAGGAGACACTATAAGTATCCACATAGACGGGATTGGAACTTTGACAAACAGAGTCGAAAGATGACCATGGTCCGCACTTTTATCGGTATGGGTTCAAACCTCGGTAATAGACGGGCTAACATACTATCAGCCTGGAAAACATTAACCGATAAATGCAGTACCCGGATTGAAGTAATATCTTCCCCCTACCTGAGCGAGCCTGTGGAGATAGATTCTGAAAACTGGTTCATAAACGCCGTAGGAATAATGGATACCGACCTGCACCCGGCCGGACTTCTGACTGAAATGCTGGCCATAGAGACTGCCATGGGGAGGGACCGCACCCGGAGCGAGGACCGCATTATTGATCTTGACCTCCTCTATTATGGTGACCTTGTCCTGGAAGAGGAAAACCTGATTATACCTCATTCAGGTATTGCCGACCGGCTCTTTGTCCTGCTGCCGCTCACAGAGGTGGCTCCGAAACACTGTCATCCCGTCTCTGCCCGAACCAGCAGCGAGATGCTGAAACTGATTAACTCAAAGGATGTTGTCAAAAAGACATCCTGGAACCCTGAAGAAATATGACCCCTATACGCATCATTGTCCTTGCAATACTTATTTTTATCCTATATCGTCTGATCATCAGGCCCAAAAAAAAGAAATCTCCTATATCACGGTCAAAAGGCGAGAATGGCGGGCATATAGAGCGGGACACACTGGTGGAAGATCCTGTGTGTCATTCATATGTCCCCAAAAAGGAAGCGATCAGAGGAATTAAGGAGGGAAAGACCTACTATTTCTGCAGCGAGAGCTGTGCCCGTACCTTTCTGGAAGATACAAAAGATTCTTCGTCACATGGTTCACCGGGAGATGATTCGTAGTACACCTTACCACTACACTTACCAAGGTACGGTCTAACGTGCCTTCAGATAAGGAAAAAGGAGAGCAACCATGAAGTTTTTTATCGACACCGCCAATGTTGAAGAAATAAAGAAAGGCGTGGAAATGGGGATGGTGGACGGAGTTACAACCAATCCTTCTTTGATTGCCAAGGAAAATAAACCGTTCGAGGATCTGCTTGAAGAAATCTGTGATATGGTAGATGGCCCGGTATGTGCCGAAGTGGTAAGCCTGGAAGCTGAAGCAATGCTGGAGGAAGGAAGGAAACTGGCAGAACTGGCGGACAATATAGTCATCAAGGTTCCCATGACCACCGAAGGCCTGAAAGCGGTTAAGCTGTTTGCCGCTGAAGGTATAAGGACCAACGTCACCCTGATCTTCTCCGCTTCCCAGGCTCTGCTTGCAGCCAAGGCAGGTGCCGCCTACGTCAGTCCTTTTGTGGGCCGTCTGGATGATATATCAAACCCGGGCATGGAACTGGTAACTGACATAATGACAATATATGAAAACTACGGCTATCAGACCGAGGTCATTGTTGCCAGCATAAGAAGTCCCATGCACGTCGTTGATGCCGCCTTGGCAGGAGCCGACATCTCCACTATTCCCTATAAGGTCATTACCGGCCTGGCTAAGCATCCCCTGACTGATGCAGGTATAGAAAAATTCCTGGCGGACTGGGAAAAAAGAACGGAGAGTTGAAAGCAGGAGTTAGTTACTCAGACGGGCAAACCGCAACAGTTCACAGGGGACACGGAAAACCGCTAAAATTTCTCACGGTCAGAATGACCGTCCCTGAAAGGCACATTATGTATAATAGGACGGCAGGCGCCTGAATAACCCATTCGGCAGCGCCCCGGACATGGACAAGCAGTCGGCGGGAACAGCAGTGCCTATATGACACAGACCGATCATATACATAAAAATAAAGGGATGATAATGCCAAAGGCAAGTAATATTCCAAACCTGCTCACCGGATACCGCTTCGCCGTAATATTACCTTTATTGCTCTGCCTGAGGCCGGAAACAACACCGCGGATCGGAATGGTTGCCTTTATTCTTTTTCTTTCCGCCGCCCTGACTGATCTGGCAGACGGCTACCTGGCCAGAAAATTCCAGGCCGAAACCGTCCTCGGCAAGCTGCTGGACCCATTGGCTGACAAGGTGCTGGTGACCGTGGCCCTGGTAATGCTTATTCCCATGGCCCGGGTTCCGGCCTGGCTCTGCTTCTTTATTCTGTCCCGGGAAATGATTATCACCGGGCTGCGCAGTGTAGCCGCAGCCTCGGGAACAGTAATTTCCGCCAGCCAACTGGGTAAGTATAAGAGCGTGGCTCAGCTGACCGCCCTTTCAATCCTGATTTATCCGCCCGAATTATCTCCTTTCCCCCACCTGCACCTTATTGGGTCCGTGGTCCTTTATCTGGCCCTGTTTCTGACGGTGTGGTCCGGCATCCAGTATTTCCATCGATTCCGCAAAGTTTACCTGAGATAAGCCCAAACAACAAAAACATCCTTTGTCCTCCGTACTACGACCTACTCCACAAGAGGGTGGAGTTCTACAGATTTTCACTGTCTCCTGTCTTTTGCCCTTTGGCCTCGTCCTTCTGTTTCCGCTGCTTACGCGCTTTGCCGGGCAGATAAATAAGAATTTTCTTAAAAAGACCATTGCCTACACTTCTGCTACGGATAACGTTATCCTGCTGTAGAAGCATATGAACAATCCTTCTCTCTGAAGGATTAAGGGGTGAAATAGTCCGTGTTTTACCTGTCTCCTTGACTTCGGCGCTTAATTTCAGGGCCAGTTTTTCCAGTTCTGTCTTTCTGGAGGCCCGGAAATTGCCGGCATCCAGGCTGAATGACAGTTTCTGAGGATACCTCCTTCCGGCCATTCTGCCCAACAGGTATTCTAAACTGTCAAGCAACTGCCCCTTATCGGCAACGAGATCGGACTCGCTGTCCCCTGAGATATAAAGCACAGTCTTGTTATCTTCCTCCCTGCACTCTACCTCTGAGGGCATGGCCATGAATTCAAGAAGCTTATGCAAATCACTTTTTAGATGCTCCTGGATCTCCCGGGGAAGAGGGCCTTCTTCGATCTCCACTTTTTTGCTTTCTTTGTCGGTATAAGCCACAGCCCCTTCCCGGTCATCATCAACCAGATCTCCTCTATCCGGTGCAGCCTCCCCTTCTTCGGCTTCTGCCGGGCCGGACTCAGCTTCACTGTTTTCATCCCCTGCCCATGCCTGATCAGGAGTCTCTTCCGGCTCGGCAGCCATTTTCTTCTTCATTGAGGCAGAGATCACCGCACTTTTCCGGCAGAGTCCGAATATGCCATCAGAACCAGGGGATTCTATAGTAATGTCCAGTTGCTCCCTGGGGACTTTCATCTTTTCCGACGCGTTGGCTATGGCCTCTTCAACATCTTTTCCTTTAAATTTTAATTTTCCGGTCATCTTAGCTTAGTACACCATTTGTGTTAATTTTATTAACTGGGGAGTTGGAGGTTACCAGTACCGAATTCAGAGGGTCTGAACAAGGGTCCGAAAAGTCAGAAGACGATATCCTAAAACTATAACCTCAAACTCGTACCTATGATTCATAGCCTCCCTGAATCCTTTCCGCAACCTGAATTGTATCGAACCACTTTAATTATCAACATCCTCAATAGAAAATCTGGGATCAAGTTGTACGATTAATATAGTATTGCTGGGCAATCGCCAGCAGATTAGTAACCAGCATGTACAACACCAGGCCGGCGGAAAAATTGATAAAGACAAATATGAAAATAACAGGTAGAAATTTCATAATTTTGGCCTGAGTGGGGTCTCCGGTGGTTGGGGTCATCTTCTGCTGCCAGTACATGGTAAGTCCCATAAGAAGGGTCAGCACCGGGATCCCGCCCAGAAAAGGAATATCAAAACCTATATGCAGACGTTCCGGGGCGGACAGATCGTTGATCCACAGCATAAAAGGAGCATGACGAAGCTCAATAGTCTGCAGTAAGACCTTATACAGGGCTACAAAAACCGGGATCTGAGCCACCAGCGGCAGACACCCGCCCACCGGATTAACCTTATAGGTCCGGTATAGCTGCATCATCTCCTTATTCAAGGTCTCCTTGTCATCTTTATACTTCTCTCTCAGCTTAGCCATCTTGGGTTGAAGTTTCTGCATGGTTTTCATGGACTTCATACCCTTATGGGAAATAGGCCAGAATATTGCCTTAACAATAAACGTGGTCATAATAATAGCCCAGCCGTAATTATGTAAAAAACTGTAGAGAAACTGCAGCAGGTAAAGCATGGGCTTAGCCAGAACATCAAACCAGCCGAAATTGATAATCTCGGGCAGATCATATCCCGCGGCTTTCAGGTTCTTTGATTCTTTGGGGCCGAAATAAGCCTTGTAGTGATAGTTTTGCTGCCTGTCCGGAGGGATAACAACCTGATCCCCGGTTACCTCGGTCCTGATCTTGTCCTGCCCCGCCGGCACATAACTTACAGTCAGCTGGCCGGTCTTTTCAGGGATAATTCCTGTCATAAAGTAGGTGTCTTCATAGGCGGTCCAGGATATAGAACCACTGCGGACTTCTCCTCCCTCCTGGACGTCACCCACATCGATTTCCTCCAGGCTGGAGTCCCGGAAAAGAGCCGGGCCTTTAAACAGAAAACCTTTTCTGTCTCCTCCGTCTCCGGAAAATGGTCTATTGGTCATGGCCAGAAAAGGTTCACCGTTTACCTGGCTTCCTGTTTCATTGATGACTTCAACATCATAATCTATCAGGTAATCATCAGCTCTGAAGGTCAGGGTCCGGCGGATTGTCACTCCAGAGGGGAGAGTGGCGGTAAAATTCAGCTGTTCTGAGCCGCTGTGGACCTCTACCCTTTCCCGATCGGCTCTATATAGGGGGATTCCCAGCTGGGAAGAAGCCCCCCACGAGAAAAAGAGAGGCAGTTCCCGAGGGGCGGAAGTTTTGACGAGTTCTTTATTGTCGGAACCCTTTTCCAATTCCTCTCTGTACTTTTTCAGCCTGAAACTTTTAAAACCTCCCCCGGCCTCGTTTATGACCGCAGTATACAGGTCGGTCTCTATTACAATGTCACGGGCTTTGCTTAAATCTACCTCTTCATCAACCGGCTCTGATTGCGGTTCAGCCCTGTCTGCCAAGGCCGGTTCCTGAGAGCTGTCATATGTCCGGGCAGAATTTTCAGTAGCTTCAACTGCCGCCTTTTCAGCTTGACGGTTATCCGACTGGCTGTCTTGTTGATCCTGCTCAGGTGGTGGCATAAAAAGATACTGGAATCCCACCAATATTAAAAACGACAGGGCAACAGCCAAAACAGCTCTTCTTGTGTCCATAACGACTTTCCTTATAACTTCCTAAACTTATTTGAATTATTGGTTTTCTATTTCTGGTTCAATCAGGTGCTAAACGAGCAACACTTTGGAAACAGCTGCCGGAATATGAACTTATTTTACCGGATCATACCCTCCCTTATTCCAGGGATGACAACGTAATACCCGACGGACAGCCATAAACGACCCGGTTATTGCTCCATACCGGCGAACCGCCTCAATGGCGTACTGTGAACAGGTAGGGATAAAACGGCAGGACTTTGGTAAGAGTGGTGATATAAAGAGCTGGTAACCACGCAACAGGATAAGACAAAGATTTTGTCCGTACTGCCGACGGGTTATGGCAGGGGAGGTGTCTGAATCATTCATGCACTTCCGTTCTCCGTATTTATTATCATAACAGACGGGGAGACCTTCTTGGCAATATAAAAGTAATAACCGGGGAGAAAGCTTAAAATAGAATTTATTCCTTTGTCTCCAAAAATCCCTGTTTATGCAAAAGGTCCAACATAGCCTTCTCTATATCCCGCTGCCAGTAGAACGGACAATTTTTCCGCACAGCAACAACTATATCCAAGGAAGGAACAATGAGGTGTCTTTTCAAACGAAAAGTCTCCCGGATGATTCTTTTGAGCCTGTTACGGCGCACAGCCTTCTTTTCACCATGAATACTGATGCCGAACCTGCTATAGCCCAGATTATTGGGCAATAATATCAGACTGAATCTGTTTCCCCGGAGGCGTTTTCCCTGACGGTATACTTTCTGGTATTCGGAAGTCTTCCTCAACAGGCATCTTTTAGGCAACCTGGTATCTGGACCATGCTCCACGTATTTAATCCTTACCACGAAAAAGAAGCCGGTTTTTATCTCATTGTCCGCAACCGCTTGTAGCCCCCTTACAGTGCCTTTTCCGCAAAGCGGATGAGCCGGGATCCCCACTTAAACCGATAGTCTTTTCCTGCCCTTAGCACGACGCCTTTTAATTATTTCCTGACCTGACCTTGTTTTCATTCTGACTCTAAAACCATGGGTCCTTTTTCTTTTTAAGTTGCTGGGCTGGAATGTTCTTTTACTCATTAGACTATTTCCTCCTTAAACCGACTGCCTGCCGATTACTATTTAACTATCAATAATTACAATAATTACGTTAACAGCGTCCCTTTTTCTCGATCTGGGAGCTCTACCTGTTGTCCATCCGCTAATATAAGGGGTTGAATAGAGCTGCTAAGTATTATTACTACCAGCTTACTATATTGCCATTGTTATATTTGCTGCTACCTGCTGGCACCTGATACCATACCCGGCTTCCTGAAATGGCTCCTTCATGGATGCAGACAATCTAACTGTCAGATCGGCACCGGCAAATCTACAAGGGCACGATACCAATATAAATAGGACAAGTTACTCTGACAAGATATTAAAGTCAAGTGATGATTAATGACCTGTCATGCTTCATCATCTTCATCTAAGCGGAACATTGTCCTGACATGGTCAAGTCGGCGGCGCCTTTCTTCATTAGACACATTTTCTTTTAGATAAGTTATAGGATCGTGGAGGATTTTGTTCATCATGGCAGAAGCCATTTTTTCCAATGACTTCTGCTTCTTTCTGCCGAGATTTAAATCCAGGCCGTTTAAGGTTCTGCTGAGTTCCTGGTTGATAATATCTCCAACCTTTCGGCGCAAAGCGGAAATAGTCGGGGCAAGCTCCATATCTTCAAGCCAGTGAAGGAACTTGATCATTTCTTCCTTTACTATCCTTTCCGCCTTATTAGCCTCCTGCTGCCTTTCTGATTTATTTATCTCCACGATATGATTAAGATCATCAACATCATAAAGGAAAACATTGTCCAGCTCATTGATCTGGGGATCCAGGTCCCGCGGGACGGCAATATCGATCATAAAAAGAGGGCGGTTGCGGCGCTTGCGCATTATGGCCTTAACATCGTTCTTATAAAGCAGGAATCCGCTGGCCCCGGTTGAACTGATCATAATATCAACCTTTTCCAGCTGGACTTCCACCTCTTCCAGTGAAACGGCTTCACCCTTGAATCTTTTGGCCAGTTTCACCGCCCTCTCCAGGGTCCTGTTGGCTACAACAACTTCGCTGGTTCCCTGGTTGGCAAGATGTTCCGCCGCCAATTCAGCCATTTCTCCCGCACCCACCAGAAGCACTTTCTTTCCGGTTAAATCACCGAAAATCTTTTTCCCCAGCTCTACAGCAGCATAGCTTATGGAGACAGCGCTGCCGCCGATACTGGTCTCTGTCCGGATGAGCTTGGCCACGGAAAAGGCCTTATGGAATAAACGGTTCAGGATCACTCCGGTGGTGTTCCGGTCGGAAGAGTCCTTATAAGCATCCTTGAGCTGACCCAGGATCTGAGGTTCTCCCACTACCATGGAGTCGAGACTGGCTGCGACCCGGAAAAGATGAGTTACCGCCTCCTTTCCCTGGTAAACATAAGTATACTGCCTGGCCTCCTCCTCGGAAACCCCGGCTGCCCCAAAGAGAAAGCGATTAATGGAGTCTACGGTTTTCTCAGGCTCCGGACTGGTGAAGATCACCTCCACCCGATTACAGGTGGAAAGAAAACAGAACTCCTCACACTTCTCTCTTTCACTCAATCCCTGATAAGCGGCGTCAAGGTCATCGGAAAAGGCTAATTGCTCCCTTATCTCCACAGGAGCAGTATTATGGCTAACTCCCAGAATAGTTATACTATCAACGGACATAGGAATGAGCCCCTGGCAGCAGATAGGTAACTCCCCACAAGGTAAACAGTACGGCACCAAAACCGATAACAGCCATTATCGCTGTCCTCCTTCCGCGCCAGCCCACAGTAAAACGCTGATGCAGGAGACCGGCATAAATAAACCAGGTTATAAGTGACCAGGTTTCTTTAGGATCCCAGTGCCAGTAAGCCCCCCAAGCCTGCTTGGCCCACAGAGCTCCGGTCACAATTCCCAGAGTGAGCAGAGGGAATCCTATAGATAAACAGTGTTGATTCAGATAGTCAAGGGACTCCAGGGAAGGAAGACGGGAATAAAAAAAACCGAAACGCTTGGCCTTAAGCTCCCTTTCCTGCAATAAATACATTATGCCGCTACAGAAGCCCATTGCCAGAAAACCGTTGGCCAGAATGGCGATAGAGGCATGGACAGGGAGCCAGTTGCTCTGCAGGGCCGGCTGCAGCATGGCATTAATTTCCCGGGAAGACAGGGCGGCAATTATCATGAGAAACATAATTACCCAGGTTACGAATGCCCCGAAATTTTTTACTTTGTAGCGCCAGCGAAAGGACAGGAAGGCCCAGGTTATAGACCAGGCGAAAAAGGAAACCGTATCATGGTGGGTGGTCAATGGAGTATGACCGGCAGCAAAAAAACGACCTACAAGAACCGCGGTATGAACTATCCCCGCAATAAGCAGCAGCAGTCGGGCCGCTTTTCTCAACTTCTTGTTCTGCCTGATAAAATGGACAGTATATAGGGCAACTGTCACAAGATAAAGTAGAAAAGTCAGAAAAAACAACATGGTATCACCTGTATGCTGTATCCAGCCAAAATTTAGCGATTAGCATCTTACCTTATTAGCTCCTTTAAGGCCAGAAGTTAAGACTGATTTTCATTTAAGCTGCCGGGCATGTTTTAACTAAGGCGAAAAAATCAACAAATTAAACAAGTAACCAATTCTAATAACCGACCGCTTAACTCAGGTCCAGATCACTTAAAGAAACACTGTCGCCGAGGACAGTCTGTATATGCCTTTCCACTTCCGGCCAATTCCCGTCCTTTATCCAGGCCAGAATATCCGGATGTATCAGTCTTTCGAAAACTTCCTTGTTTGCCTCTTCCCCTGCCTGCCGGGCCAGCACATGGT
>JBKHJR010000084.1:0-7486 GCA_046537975.1 Desulfurivibrionaceae bacterium | reverse complement strand
GAAAAAGAGAGAGTTGGGTGCCAGATATGCCCTGACTCAGCCTATGTTTTCCCGGGAGTTGGTGGAACAGATGATGGAAAGACTCCAGGATATGGACATGCTGATCTTTCCCGGCATTTTTCCGTTGATCTCTTCCCGCAATGCAGAATTCCTCCATAATGAGGTTCCGGGAATTTCGGTGCCGGAGGAACTGCGCAAAAAACTGTCAGCCTATGAGCAGGTAGAAGATCAGAGGAAGATTGCCCTGGAGTATACCCGGGAGATGGTGGAGAATGTATCCTCAACCGTTGATGGTTTCTATTTTATCAGTCCCCTGAATAAATGGGATATCGTTCTGGATTTTGTCAAGCAGGTCCGCAAGGCCGGCTGGCGGGGCAGCAGCCGAATGGCTCGACTTGTTCAGGAGAACAAAGTTTAATTTCAAATCAGGTTCAATGGGAACTTAGTAATTAATCACTTAATACAGTAAAGAGGGAATAATATGTCAAATTATTTATTTACGTCAGAATCCGTTTCTGAAGGGCACCCGGATAAAGTCGCTGATCAGGTCTCTGATGCTGTCCTTGACAGAATTATAGAACAGGACACCTCCTCCAGGGTTGCCTGTGAGACCATGGTAACCACAGGTATGGCTCTGGTGGCTGGGGAGATTACAACCAACGCCATTGTCGATATCCCCGGCGTGGTCCGCGATGTTATAAAGGATATCGGCTATAACTCATCCGATATGGGTTTTGACTGGCAATCCTGTGCTATTCTGACCAGTATCGACAAGCAGTCTGCTGACATCGCTCAAGGGGTTGATGAGGGCACCGGAGTTGATCTTGACCAGGGAGCCGGGGATCAGGGGCTTATGTTCGGCTATGCCTGTAATGAGACCAAGGTTTTGATGCCCATGCCCATTACCTATGCCCACCGGCTGGTGAAGCAACAGTCCGAGGTCCGTAAGTCCGGGAAACTTCCCTGGTTGCGGCCCGACGCCAAGAGCCAGGTTACCATTGAATATGAAAATAAAAAGCCCAAAAGAATAGAGGCGGTTGTTGTATCCAGTCAGCACAGTCCGGAAGTTTCTTACGAGGACCTGAAAGAAGGAATCAGAGAGGAAATCATCAAGCCGATCCTTCCGGGAGAAATGATGGACAAAGATACTCAGATATTTATTAACCCCACCGGTCGTTTTGTTATCGGTGGACCGGTTGGCGACTGTGGGATGACCGGCAGGAAGATCATTGTTGATACTTACGGCGGCACTGGTTCTCATGGTGGCGGCGCTTTCTCCGGAAAGGACCCTTCCAAGGTGGACCGTTCCTCTTCTTATATGGGTAGATATATAGCCAAGAATGTTGTGGCTTCAGGGATTGCTGATGAGTGTGAGGTCCAGATGGCCTATGCTATCGGTATTTCCAATCCTGTTTCCGTAAATATCAATACCTTTGGTACCGGCAAGATAGAGGAGGACAAGATAGTCAAGCTGGTCAGGGAACATTTTGATATGAGACCCAAAGCGATTGTCCAGCAGCTTGATCTTTTGAGACCTATTTATTTGAAGTCAGCAGCTTATGGTCATTTTGGCCGGGAACTGGATGAATTCAGCTGGGAAAAAACTGATAAGGCGGAAGTCCTGCGTGATGCAGCTGGACTGTAAAAATAAAAATCGAAAAGTGAAAAGTGGAGAGTGGAAGGTAATGCTTTATTTACTAAATTTCAGTAACTTGTACTTTCCGCTGTTTACTTTCAACTAATGAATGGAGTGTAGAAAATATGAGTGATAATGACTATAAAGTAGCTGACATCAGTCTGGCCGAATGGGGACGTAAAGAGATAGAAATAGCTGAAACCGAGATGCCCGGTCTTATGGCAACCCGGGAGCAATACGGTGATGAAAAACCCCTGGCAGGAGCGAGGATTGCCGGCTGCCTTCATATGACCATCCAGACTGCTGTTCTGATCGAAACTCTGGTAAAGTTGGGAGCCGAAATCCGGTGGTCCTCATGCAACATCTTCTCCACTCAGGATCATGCTGCCGCTGCAATAGCCGGTGAAGGGATTCCGGTTTTTGCCTGGAAAGGCGAGACTGAGGAAGAGTTCTGGTGGTGTATTGAACAGACAGTCAATGGACCCGACGGCTGGCATCCTAACATGATCCTGGATGATGGTGGGGACCTCACCCACCTTATGCATGAGAAGTACAGCCATCTTATGGCTGATGTGAGAGGCATCAGCGAAGAAACCACTACAGGGGTTTTACGCCTCTATGAAATGGCCAGGGAGGGGACTCTGCTGGCTCCGGCCATTAATGTAAACGATTCAGTCACCAAATCGAAGTTTGATAACCTTTACGGCTGTCGGGAATCCCTGATCGACGGGATCAAGCGGGCAACAGATGTCATGATTGCCGGTAAGAAAGCGGTGGTCTGCGGGTACGGAGATGTGGGCAAAGGCTGCGCCCAGGCCCTTAGAGGAATGGGAGCTATTGTTCATGTAACTGAAATTGATCCGATTTGCGCCCTTCAGGCATCCATGGAGGGTTTCCAGGTAGTTACCATGGATGAAGCCGCCTCCAGGATGGACATCTTTGTTACTGCCACCGGTAACGAGTTTGTCATCACCAAGGAACATATGGAGGCCATGAAAAACGAGGCTATTGTCTGCAACATCGGCCACTTTGACAACGAGATAGAAGTTGCCAGGCTTCGTGATCTGGAATGGGATAATATAAAACCCCAGGTTGATCATGTTATCTTTCCCGACGGCAAAAAGATAATCCTCCTGGCCGAGGGCCGGCTGGTTAATCTGGGCTGTGCCACCGGTCACCCCAGCTTTGTAATGAGTAACTCCTTCACCAACCAGGTTATGGCTCAGATCGAACTGTGGCATCATGCCGAAAATTATGAGCGCCAGGTCTACTTCTTGCCCAAAAAACTGGATGAAAAAGTAGCAGCCCTCCATCTGGAAAGGATCGGCGCTCATCTGACCGAGCTTACGGAAAGACAGGCCGAGTATATCGGCGTAAAAGTAGAAGGTCCTTTTAAGGCTGACCACTATCGTTATTAATTAATTGTAGCTAACTAATATAAGGCGCATATATTAGTTATATCGGGGCAGAGACAAACAATTTTATCAGATTGTTTGTCTCTGCCCTTTTTATTTTGGTCGCTGACCTTACCTTGAGGTCAGGGTGATCTCTATCCGACGGTTCTGCCGGTAGCTTTCCTTCCCTGTCTCTTCTTTTACCGGATGGAATTTGCTGAAGCCCGCAGCCGCCATCCGGTTTTCAGGTACCCCCTCACCGGCCAGAAAATGAACAACTGACAGTGCCCGGGCTGTGGAGAGTTCCCAGTTTGAGACAAACTGATCGGACTTTATAGACCGGCGATCAGTATGACCGTCTATGCGCAGGATCCAGTCGAGGTCAGGAGGTATCTCTTCAGTGAGTTTGATCAGGAGCCCGGCCAGCTTGGCCAGATGTACCTTTCCCCTTTTCCCGAGGCGGGCCGAGCCAGAGGCAAAGAGTAATTCAGCCTGGAAGAAAAAACGGTCTCCCTTGATCTTTACGTTGGGGTTATCCCCCAGAATTTTTTTCAGGCGCCCGAAAAAATCGGAACGATATTCCTGCAGGCGGTTAACTTCCCGGGCCAGGGCGAGGTTAAGGCGTTTTTCCAAGTCCCGGATTTCGATGTCCTGGTTTTCCTTTTCTTTTTCTGCCACCTTCAAGGCCCTGCCTATTTCTTCAAGTTGGGTCTGCAGGCGGGCAATCTTTTGATTCAGCAGAAATACCTCGAGCCTGGCCTCCGCTGTCAGGTCTTTTTCCCTGTCCAGGGCTTTCTCCTGCTCATTGACCATTTCCTGCAGAGTCTGGATCCGAATTTTTTTCTTGTCTATCTCCTCCTGGGCCAGGAGAGTGGTTTCTCTTTCCTCGGCAAGTTTTGCCTGGAGCCTCTTTGATCGGTCCCTGAGCTGGGCGGTAAGGTCTTTTTCCCGGTCGAGTGAAGCTGACAGGTTTCCAACCTGCTTTTCCAGTTTCTCCTTTAATCGGCGGAGGCTGTTGATATCCTGCTGCAGACTGGCAATAGTGTCCAGTTGCTCTCTCATTCTGGACTTATTTTTTCGGTCCTGTTCCTCCAGGAGCTCAGCTCTTAGCTGGAGATCTTTTTTTTCTGCGGTCAGGCTGTCTACCAGTCCTGAGAGACTGCTTATCTCCTTTCTGAGTTTCTTATTCCTTTCTTCTTCAAGACCTAATTTCCTGGTAAGCTCATCTATTTTATCGTGCAGTGAACCCAATTCGGATTGCTGTTCTGAAAGAATACCGCCCAAAAGAAACTGGGAAAAGGTGAAAATCAGCAGGACAAAGATTACTACCATGAGCAGGGCTGAGAGGATGTCGACAAAGCCGGGCCAGGCACTGGTAAAAGGGGATAACCTGCGTTTTAAGCCAGCCATTTCCTATTGTGGGGGATTATGATCTGGGCTTTCATCAATAAGCTGGGTAACGCTGGATAGCCATTCCTCCAGTTCATTGAAGAAGCGGTTCTGGGCATGACCGGCCTGAAGGTCAAGGAAGCCGAGTATCAGGGATCCCCCGAGACCGAACAGGGAGGAGCTAAAGGCTGTTCCCATGCCGTTTAAGGGTTCCTGAAGGCCGGTTTTTAGGGTCTGGAAAACCAGGTCGAAATCTTTGTTGCCGACTTCCAGGCTTTCAATGACCTTCCCCACTGCTCCTATTGTCCCCAGCAGGCCCCAGAAAGTGCCAAGCAGGCCGAGAAAAACAAGGAGGCTGGTCATGTAACGGGATATCTCCCTTGATTCGTCCAGTCTGTCCCTTATTCCTTCCAGGACTGTGCGCAGTGAATGAGCAGAAAGACTGAATCTGTCTCTGTGCATGCCGGTGAGATGTTTGGCCAGGGGCTTGAGAAGAGTCGGACTATCAGCAACAGAGATTCCGGCCTGGCCGGTCCGGTAGATCTTCATCCAGTTGATCTCCGGCCCCAGAATGGCAACCTGCCGCAGATTGAGGATAATCCCTATAAAGAGGGCGGCCAGGATAACGAGGTTGAAGCCCCAATTCGCCATGAAGGCAGATTTAAGAGGGCTGAAGAGCAGGCCGCATACCACCCCCACAAGCAGGAGATAGAAGGCCATCATGGATAGGTAGTATCTTGGACTCATCATCTGAGTTTGCAGTAAAAAAAGCTTGCACGTGGTGGCTCAGCGGTTATATCCTGAACCACAAAAAGAATAACGATAAATTTACCAGAGATTGGGAAATATCGTCAAGCTTAAAGCTTAAAGCTCAAAGTTAAGGGTAAGGCCTGAGGTGGAGGAATATGATTTTTTACACCTGAGGCTTTAAGTTTTTATTTGATCCAAGAACGGATTTCAGGAGAGATTATATATGAAAGTAAAAAAAGCGGTTTTTCCGGTAGCAGGATTGGGCACCCGTTTCCTGCCTGCTACCAAGGCAATGGCAAAAGAGATGCTGCCTGTGGTTGATAAACCCTTAATCCAGTATGCGGTCGAAGAAGCAAATGAAGCCGGAATTGAGCAGATCGTTTTTGTAACCGGCAGCGGCAAGACCTCCCTTGAGGATCATTTTGATGTGTCACCCGGGTTAGAGTGCACCTTAAGGGAACGCGGAAAAGAGGAACTGATCAAGGTAGTCGAGTCTGTGGTTCCGGAAACCGGTACAATCGTCTATACCCGTCAGAATGAACCTCTGGGTCTGGGCCATGCCATCTGGTGCGCCCGGGATATTGTAGGAGACGAGCCTTTCGCCGTTCTTCTGGCTGATGACCTGGTTCAGAATCAGAAAACCGTACTTGCCCAGATGATCCAGGAGTTTGATCGATTACGGGCCTCGATGGTGGCGGTAATGGAAGTGGAAAAGGATCAGACCTCCAAATACGGCATTATAGACAGAGAGGAATTGGTTGACGGGGTATGCCGGATCAAGGGGCTGGTGGAGAAGCCTGAGCCTGAGAAGGCCCCTTCCAATCTGGCGGTTATTGGTCGCTATATCCTGATGCCGCGAATTTTCGAGATCCTGGGCCAGCACAAGACCGGGGCCGGGGGCGAGATTCAGCTTACCGATGGCATGGCGGAATTATTAACAGAACAGCCCATATTCGGTTTCAACTTTGATGGAACCAGGTTTGACTGCGGGTCCAAGGCCGGTTTTGTGATGGCCAATCTCGCTTATGCCCTGGAAAGGGCTGATCTGCGGGATGACCTCCAGTCTTTTATAAGAGAGATAGTTGGGAATAATTAGCAAGGATTCAACAATACTGTTTCTACTTGCATCCTTTACCCTTAACTCCTCGAATTTTATTAACATTACCAACCAGTCAGAAGACCGGCCAGACCAACGGTGAGACCGACTGCAAAGTTAATAAGTTTTATTTTTAAAAAATCAGAGCGTGCTTCGGCAAGAAGGGGGAGCATTCCGTGGCCGTCCTGAACAATCGAGTTTGCCAGAAGGACACTGAAAGGAATAGCACCTTGACTGAACAAAGTCAGAAAAACAAGGTGGGGACCTGAGTCGGGAATAAGCCCGATCAGGCAGGCCATGGCGATAATAAGCAGTTTGTTGTCCTGAAGCCAGCCCTCCAGATGGTAATGCTCCAGGAGAAGATGCATGACAAGAATCGCTCCGAAAGTCCACAGGAATATTTTAGGGATGTGGATTTTGGCAAGATGTTCCCAGAGGTGGGTCTCCAGGAAATGATCCGGAACTGTGGCCACGATAAACAGTGTGACGGCTCCCACCATAACCAGGGTTATTTTCATCCAGTTTTCCATATCGTGGGCGCCGGTGTTTATGGAGAAAAGAAAACCTATAAGGATTAGGGAAAGAAATCCGCGGGCCGGGGTGCAGTGTAGCCACTGTTCTTTCAGGCTGCCCCAGGGAAAGGGACGGCATATTTCCTGTTCATGGAATTGGAGTTCAGAGGTGCA
Organism: Desulfurivibrionaceae bacterium; assembly: GCA_046537975.1. Classification (GTDB taxonomy): domain Bacteria; phylum Desulfobacterota; class Desulfobulbia; order Desulfobulbales; family SURF-16; genus JAWLDV01. Next base: position 535 of record JBKHJR010000084.1, on the reverse strand, counting down.
GGCGGTATCTTCCGGTACCAGTAAGCTTTTTCGCCGGGATAGGAGGTCTGTGAGTATGCCTGTGGACCAGCCTATGACAAAGAGTATTAGAAAGATAAAAAGAGATGTCTTAGGCATCAGGGATATCATGACAAAGGCTGCATCTCCGCTGGTGGCAATCATGGTCGTGACCAGGGCCCCGAAACTTACTACTTGATGAGTATAGAGGGTTACCATGGTAAAGGAGCCGAGGCAGCCGGGAATAATACCCAGAAAGGAAGCCAGGATGTATTGTTTCCAGCTGCTGCCTTTCAGCTTTTTTTGCCAGAGACCTCCGGTGGAAATATTTATATATTCTATTATAACCATCATCATAAAGACGAATCCTGTTATAATGATGGCGTGGTGGGCTGATTCGCGGAAGGCGTGAAGCATAGTAAGTATATAATTAACTTGTTAAAGTTGATAGTGAAAACAAGATTGCATCAAATAAGAAATCTTACCCTCCGTTTTTGAATTCGTGACTCAAAAGCCGGGTTGTATTACACTACATGGT
>JBKHJR010000083.1:0-7540 GCA_046537975.1 Desulfurivibrionaceae bacterium | reverse complement strand
GAATAATATTTCAGCTCAGGTGGACTCTTTTCACGATACCGCATATAACGGTCTCTTTCAACTGCAACGGGGATGGGGTGTTATACGTGTACCTGAGAAAGATTATGAAAGGGCAAGAAAAGTTTTAGAGGACTGGCAGGCATCCACCCCCCTGGATCTTCCCTGGGATAACCCAGAGGATTAAGTGGGACTTCAGCTTTCGTTGTCTTGGACTTGTAACCGGGTGCTCTAACTATCTCTGAAGTTATAGAACAGCTGTCTTATAAATTCCGGAAGGGTATTAATCTTTTTCATGAGATCGACCATCACATACTTTTTCAGGATCTCATTGATAGGCAAACCATCCCAGCCGAAACGGGACTTGTATTCCTCTGTATAAACAGAGGAAAGCTTTGATTCCGATGTCCCGCAGAGCAGCTTATAACAAAGCTTGGCAAAATAGAGAAGAGTAACATTGTCAACCACGTCTTCCGGGATAGCAGCCGGAGGGGCGAATTCCGGATAATCCTGATACTGGACGGCCCGGCAAATGGCTTCCGGTAACTCCCACTCCACCAGAAGCAGGGCCCCTAACTGTGACTGGTCAATAAGATTAACCATCATTTCGTAATCAGGATTCTTCTTAATAAACAGTTCGCCGACACTCTGGCCCAAATTATGCAGCAGGCCGATGGTGGCCATGCGGACCGGAATAGAGATCCCCGTGGTTCTGGACATTGAAAAAAGCATCTGGGAGGTAGCCAGGGCCTGGGCATGGATATCTTCAAACTCTGCAGTTTCCGGCATAGAGCGGCGAAGGCCTTCTGAAATCGCCACTTGATAAAGAGTCTCGAATCCCATAAACAAAACAGCGCTGCTAATATCAGAGATCTTGGAACCTAAGCCGTAATAAGGGGAATTGACCTTTCTAAGCACATCGGCGGTCAGAGATGGATCCCGTTGAATAATATCGGCGATCTGACTGACAGTTGCATTTTCATCCATAAGACGGCTGGTCAGGGTGTGAACAAATAAGGGCAGGCGCGGGATTTTCTCAATCATGCCGCGTATCAATGGAGAGTTACGATAGTCGTCTGGACTTTGAACTCGCACTTCATATAACCTCTTTTTGGCCCTCTGGTTTGATACCAGCAGTTGTTTATTCAGAACGGCCAAATCACAGCACTCTTGGGCTGACCATTTTGCCAGTTCCTGAAAAAAAACCAGCTTCATTTTATCATCAAACAAGTCCACCTTGCGCTGATCGAATACCATTACTTTGCTGGGTTCCCGGGCTACAGCATTGGAGCAGTAGGACGCTTGCCTGCTGAATTCAGGGACGCCAAGCCAGGCCCCCCGCTCAAAAGATGCAATTTCTCTTTTTTTTGCCGGCGTGATGGAGTACTTTCACTATCTTTCCGCGTAATAGTACATACAGGTTTTCAGCAATTTCTTTTTCCTTGAAAATAACCTGTCCGGCATCATATTGCTTTACGTCCGCAATATGATAGAGGTCGTAGACCTGTTTTTGACTGAATCCATCGAAGATAGGGGGTAATGGCTTTTTTGGGCTCATTTTATTTGAGAAATCCGGATGGGTTTATGTTTATGGGGTGAGTAATATCAATATATTATTAATTCTTTGATTGATCAAGTAGTAAATTATCTCCTGTTTTATCCTCAGAATTAACTTTATATCGCAGGTAAACAGATAATCCATTGAGGTCCAGAGCTTATCAAACAGCTCCCTCCTTTGCATGTGAGATCGTTTAATTCCTACATGGAAACATAAATGTTGGTCGGAGGCCAGGCAAAGACAATGGGTGAGGTGGAGACCACCGGAATTGGAGGGATGGTAAAACACAGCAGAACTTTACTGCACCGACTTTCCGGGTGAGCCGGGACAGCATTATGACGGAATCCTGGTTTTAAAAATAGTGAAGCTGAGGACTCATGCCGGCTTAAGTAAAACTATGCCGCCTGCCTGTCAAGGCAGGAATTATCTTTTCTCAGCTGGTTTTCTTCTTTCATCTCCAGGTATTGATCAAAATCCATCATAACATCGGTAATACCGTGGGGAGTGATTTCGACAATCCTGTTGGCCACGGTGTTGACAAACTGATGATCATGAGAGGCAAAGAGTACCACCTCGGGAAAATCCATCAGGGCGTTATTCAGCGAGGTTATTGATTCAAGATCCAGATGGTTGGTAGGCTCATCGAGCATAAGAACATTGGCACCGGAGAGCATCATCTTGGAAATCATGCACCGCACCCTCTCACCGCCTGAAAGCACAGAAGTTTTTTTCAGGGCATCTTCTCCGCTAAAAAGCATTTTCCCCAGAAATCCACGCACAAAATTCTCATCTTCTTTTGCTGGAGCGAACTGCCTCAGCCAGCCAATAAGGTCCGTCTCTTTATTATTGAAATAGGTATTGTTCTCTTTGGGAAAATAGGAGTTGTTGATAGTGACCCCCCAGCGGGAGCTGCCTTTGTCCGGGGCAACCTCTCCAGCCAGGATCTGAAAAAGAGTAGTTCTGGCAAGACTGCTGGTCCCGACAAAAGCGACCTTGTCACCCTTGTTGATGGTAAGATCCAGATCCTTAAAAAGGGAGACTCCGTCAATTTCTTTGGTAAGCCCCTTGATCTCCAGGATAACGTCACCGCAGGGTCGTTCCGGATGGAAGACAATATAGGGATATTTCCGGGAGGAAACCGGCATATCCTCCACGGTAAGTTTTTCCAGCATCTTTTTTCGGGAAGTGGCCTGCTTTGCCTTGGAGGCATTGGAAGAAAAGCGCTGTATAAACTCTTTGAGCTGCTCGGCTTTATCTCTGGCCTTTTTACTCTCTGTCTCTTTCTGGTGAAAACGAAGCTGGCTGGCCTGATACCAGAAATCATAGTTGCCCACATAGATCTGGATCTTACCATAATCTATGTCCGCCATATGCGTACAGACCTGGTTCAGAAAACTACGATCATGGGAGACAATTATAACGGTGTTCTGGAAACGGGCGAGAAAATCCTCCAACCAATTGATGGATTTCAGATCAAGCTGATTGGTAGGCTCGTCCAGCAGCAATATATCAGGATTGCCGAACAGGGCCTGAGCCAGCAGCACCCGAACTTTATCGCTGCCGTCAAGTTCTTTCATCCTTTTCTGGAGCATCTCTTCCGTAATACCCAGACCATATAACAGCACTGCAGCCTCTGCCTCTGCTTCGTAACCATTCAATTCCCCGAAACTTTCTTCAAGTTCTCCGGAACGAATACCGTCTTCCTCTGTAAAATCATCTTTGGCATAGAGATCCTTCCGTTCGGTCATCACTTTAAAGAGCTTTTTATGACCCATAATAACTGTATCAAAAACTGTATGCTCATCAAAAGCAAACTGATCCTGGTTGAGTATAGCGATGCGTTGCCCCGGTCCCTTAGCAACCTCACCCCGGTCAGGATCAAGCTGTCCTGCCAGAATCTTCAAAAAGGTGGATTTCCCGGCGCCGTTTGCCCCGATCAGACCATAGCAGTTGCCACGGGTGAACTTAATATTAACGTCCTGGAAGATAACCCTCTTGCCGTAGGAGAGGGCGATATTGGATGCAGTTATCATGGTTTACCTCACAAATAAAAAACCACAAGATAGCCCTTGTGGTATAAAGTATTTCTCAGCAGAAGAAACAGGATTAAAGTTCCCCCTCATCAGGAGGAGAAGAGGTGTCATTTTCCTCGTCGTGGTTCTTTTTCTCCAACTTGCGCTGCTTCTTATCTTCTTTCTTTTTTTTCTTCGCCAGTTCTTTCTGGCGTTTTGCAAATGAATAATTATTTCTTGCCAAAACTGGGTCCTTATTCTGAATACCTTGTTCGACCTGAAAATAAGATGTGAAAAAAAGACCCCGCAAAAAGCGGGGTCATTCCAGGGGCGATTTCAGTTCTTACTGTTGGACAACATTTTCAGCGGCAGGACCCTTAGGGCCGTCAACCACATCAAAGGTCACCCGGGCGCCTTCTTTCAGGGACTTAAACCCCTCGCTCTGTATAGCGGAATGATGAACAAATACATCCTTACCACTATCCTGTTCGATAAAACCAAAGCCCTTTGAATCATTGAACCACTTTACTGTACCTTCAGCCATCTTTTACTTCTCCTTGAACTCAGGTTCCTTGGCGGAACCTCTTTTTGTGTAGAGCCGGGCATCACCTTGATACCTCGACCGGGAGTCTGGACATCCAGACAAAAAAACAGGTTATTACCCCGTTACGCTTAAAGCGGAATTGCAGGGTCAGACCTTAACGACGCTTGCCATGGCAGGCACTGACAGCCTGATTTTTCTTGAAGGCATCTGCCGGGAAAACATGTCACGGCAAAGCCTTATTGCTTGTCATAACCCTGCTATATAAGAATCACAGATAATTAAACTTGAAAAATTGGACCGAGGTATGCAACGAGGCGCAAAGGCCGGTCTGGAGATGGCATGACCAAGGTTTCATACTGTTTTTCCAGGTTAAGTGAGCAGCAGAAACCAGCCGGCAACATACGATGCGAGGATACTCCTTGAGAGATCGGGAAGGATTAACTGAAGGAGTTGCTTCTACTTAATGTGATATTTTTGCCAATATACTCTGCCGGTCAAATATTGTAAACAAATAATAAAGGTCGGCCAGTACCTGTCTGGTGGATCTCTCAAAACATCCAGTGCGGATCACCGGTCTGGGACAATTCTCATTATACGGTCATCATTGTCAGCCGGTATTCCCCTTCCGTCCCGGTTTGAGGTGGTAAAATAAAGACAGCCGTCCGGTCCGGTGGCAACGGCCCTTATCCTGCCGTAGGCCCCGTCAAAATGTTTGACTTCAAAAAAGCGGTCAATACGGGTCACGGATGGGCCTGATCCCGTGGAGTCTATTTCCGCTCGCAACAGAAGCTCTCCCCGCAGACTGCCTACAAAAAGACTGCCCTTCCACCTCTTGCCCCTGTCCCCGGTGTAGAAAGCCATGCCGGCGGGAGGCAGATGGGGATCAGGGAAGTGAAGAAGGGGATCTTCATAATCCTTGAGACCAGGTGCTCCTACGACTTTTGGCCACCCGTAATTCCGGCCCTTCCGGATCAGATTGATCTCATCATTTCCTCCCAGGCCGAACTCCCCTGAAGGACCATGCTCCGAAGCATACAAATCGCCGGTTTCAGGGTGCCAGGCCAAACCCTGAGGGTTGCGGTGTCCGAAAGAATAAACATAAGACCTCGGACCATCTCCTGAAAAAGGATTGTCCGGTGCCGGTTTGCCGTCCGGGGTTAAACGGAGGATTTTCCCGGCCCAGGAATTAAGATCCTGGGCAAGATCGGGATTTCCTGCATCGCCTGTGGTCGCGTAGAGCATTCCGTCCCGGGCGAAAGCAAGGCTGGAACCGTTGTGATATGAGGCTGCGGGTATATTATCTATAAGTATCTCCCTTTCCAGTTTTGAACCATTATCACCCGGCAACTTTCTTACCCGGAGAATCCGGTTGCCCGGATTTTCCGTAGAACCGTAAGTCTCGGAAAGATATATCCAGTTCAGGCTCTTTCCCTGTTCATCTTTCTTCCCTGTCCCGAAGTCAGGGTGGAGGGCAAGTCCCATCAGGCCCCCCTCACCCCAGTGCAAGGTTGAGTTCTCCCGATCCAGCCAGAGGTGGACTGTAGGCTCTTCCCGGTTGAGCCTGACAAACCGGACCCTGCCGGGTCGCTCGGTGAAATAAAGTTTTTCGCCGTCTCTTGTGAACTCCAGATCCCAGGGTATTTCCAAATTACGGACCACCGTTTCCACTTCGGCTGCAGTGGGTTCAGTAATTCGATATTGAGGGGGCATGACAGGCCGGCCGCCGAGTACCATCCCGTTATCAAGGGTTCTTATCCTGCCCTCTGGCGTCTCCTGAGCGGAAATGACTTCTTCACCGTAAGACGATGTTTCTAAAGCGGAACGGTTCAGCTTCCTGCCTGTATTTTCTGCTGAATCTCCGATCTTGTTATTGGAAGCTGATTCGCTTGAATTCGTGGTCAGCTGGGACAAAGCATAAACAAGCAAGATAACGATAAAAGCTGATAAAAAAATTATACCGGGGCCGGATTTTTTCATACGCGTTAACTCATAATGTTGCGGATCTTCCCCATAAGCTGGGCAAAGGAGGAATCATTATCCAGGGATTCTTCCAGAAGTTCCATTTCAGTACTGTCAGCGGCTCCCAGGCCAAGTTCCACCGCCCTTTTCACCTGCCCCATCTGCCAGGGAGATATAGAGGCCAGCCTCTCCCAGCGGCCAAAGGACTTGATAATCGCCAATCCCGCCACATCACAGGCTACCGGATCCCCGCCGGCCAGTACCAGATTGGTATTCTCTGATTTTCCATCCCAGGGACCGCCTTCAATCATGGTTCTGGTGCCGTCCACTATGTGCAGAGGAAAACTGAAGGCGAGATTAAGATCAGCCACAACTTCTTCCCAGTGGTTTCGGTTTATCAGGTAAGGTCTCTGACTGAAGTGGGTTGCCCCCACCAAGTTCTTGAGACAGATGGAATAGCCGGCATACTGATGGGTCTTGATAACCGGAAGATTAATTACCCGGTCTACCTTGAATAACCATTCACTAACCTCTACTTCACGGAAATATCTGCTGTCTACCTTCACTTTGACCCAGCCGTGATCTTCAAAGTGGACAGTTTCAGCCCCGGCTCGACCGGCCGCCCGGGCAATGCCGGTAGCCTCCATGTTCCTGGCAGTTCCACCCCTGATCATGGCAGACATATCGCCGACATACACTTTTGCCGCCCCATGCTTATACAGCAGCTTCACCACTGTCTCCACCAGGTCCGGGTTAGTAGTGGTCGGGTTACTTCTGGAGCCCACCACATTGGGCTTTACCAGGACGTTTTTTCCTTTGAGCTGCAGGCGGTCAAATCCGCCGATCATAGAAACCGCCTTTTCAACCATTACCGGCAGATCCCTTCCGCCAACCACCGCAACCAGAGATTTGCCGCCGGGGATAAAAGGATGGTCATCACTTTCTGCCTGAACCCGGTCTGCCGGGTCTCTGAAAAAGACTTTCAGACTGTGCCAGCTTCTGAACATACCATAGGTTATACCTATTGCCGCCAGAATAATCAGAAACGCCCTTCTGCCGTATTTCTTCATGTCTCCTTTTAACTATAAAGAATAAATCCTGAAAACTGCCGGACGGCGGGAATACGATAATAAATGATAAAAAGGCCGTTTTCCGGCATCGAAGCTGACAGTGGGAAATGAAGTGATCCGGTATAACAAGCCCGTCTGTTATCAGGTTAGTGGAACCGTTTTTAAGTATCAACAGCAATATCATATCAGGGAAGCGACTCCAGGTCTTCCCCGTCAGAGAATGAACCCTGGTCAAGCCCACAGGCGGGTTCTATTTTTGACTATTAATCAAGGTTAAAAGCCGGATCGGCAGGTAAGTTTCCGGAAATTTCAGGGAAGGGAAAAAGAGGATTCGGCTGGAGGTCCTCCTGTCAGGCGTCCGTCCGTATGAACGGACGCCCACTGAACCAGAGTCTTACTG
>JBKHJR010000082.1:0-7542 GCA_046537975.1 Desulfurivibrionaceae bacterium | reverse complement strand
TTCTGTGAGAGGGATGAAGCGGAGTTGATCACCCCGCTTCACCCTACTCGATTCTTTATTTATTTTCGCACGAAGCCGAAGGTCATCAGGGATCAGAGCGCTTCAGCCTGATTTCTCTTGACTCCAATCTCCGGTGGTGCTATCTGTTAAGGCCTGAAATTTGAAATATTGCGGGGCGTAGCGCAGTCTGGTTAGCGCGCCTGCCTTGGGAGCAGGAGGCCGCAGGTTCAAATCCTGCCGCCCCGACCAGTATTTATCCGGTTCACACTTCGCCATTTCCCACCGTCAGGAATTATCAGTATGGAAATCAGTATTGACAGAGTACCGACAGAACAACTCAAGGCCAAACCGCAGAATAACAATCTGGGCTTCGGTAATATCTTCACCGACCACATGTTTGTTATGGAGTATAATGAAGCCGAAGGCTGGCACCAGGCCAGGATCTGTCCTTACCGGACTTTTTCCCTGGATCCGGCAGCTATGGTTCTTCATTATGGCCAGGCCATATTTGAGGGTCTTAAGGCCTACAGAGGCAAGGACGACAAGATATTTTTCTTCCGCCCCGAAGACAACCTGCGGCGCCTGAATAATTCGGCCCTCCGCATGTGCATGCCGGAAGTTGACCGGACGGAAATCCGCAAGGCCCTGAAGAAGCTGGTTGATATTGAACAGGACTGGGTTCCGGCCTCCCAGGGCTCTTCCCTTTATATCCGGCCGACTATGGTGGCCACCGAACCGGGCCTGGGAGTGAGGCCGGCCCGGGAGTATATGTTTTTCATAATTCTCAGCCCGGTGGGTGCCTATTATCCGGAGGGATTTAATCCCGTAACCATCAGTGTAACCGACAAGTATGTCCGCGCTGTCCGCGGTGGAGTAGGCAATGTCAAGACAGCCGGTAATTATGCCGCCAGTATAATGGCAGCGGTGGAGGCCCAGCAGCAGGGCTACACCCAGGTGCTCTGGCTCGATGCCGTGGAGAGGAGGTATGTGGAAGAGGTCGGCACCATGAATATCTTCTTTGTAATTGGTGATGAATTGATTACTCCTCCACTGTCCGGCAGCATTCTGCCTGGTATAACCCGGGACTGCGTATTGAAATTGGCCGGGGATTGGGGCTGGCGGGCCGTGGAAAGACCTATTACCATTGATGAAGTCTTTGAGGCGGCAGGAACAGGTTCCCTGAAGGAAGTCTTTGGCACCGGTACCGCTGCGGTCATTTCCCCGGTAGGCGCCCTTCACTATAAGGGGGATAACTGCACAGTTAATGGCGGAGAGGCCGGCGAACTTGCCCGGCGTCTTTTTGAAGAGTTGCAGGACATGCAGTACGGTTACAAGGAAGACCCCTATGGCTGGGTAAGTCAACTCGCTGATCTCTGATTTACATTATTTTTTACTTCCACCCTTGATTTTGTCCCTTTTCATTCCTATTGTTTTGCCATTAAGGGAATAGCCCCTGATGCTGTATAAAACGCTGCTGAATACAGGATTATTACCGGGGTCATATTTCCTTGTTTTTTATTGGACCTTCTAATTTCAGGTCCCCTGTCCCCATAATAAAATTTCTATATCTGACAGTCCGGGAAAACAAGCGGCATAAGTGTGATTGATTCCGGCTGCAGATATAATTTTTTTCCTGCGCAGGAAGCGGGTGGTATTCATCCGGATATAAATTGGGTCAGGAAGCTGCTGACAGACCGGTGCCGGCCTGTACTGCAGCCGGTATTTAGTCTTGCTTCGGCTCGGAAACTGATCGGCCCCTGGTAGAGAGTCTCCGGGGAAGCATCTCTGGGCGGCTCCAAAAGGGACTGGATTGGTTTGAAATAGTCACCTGCCCTCTGCGGGGTAGGTAATAAAAGCCGATTCTGCCCAACAGGCGTTTTAGGAATTTTGTCTGGAACCAGTGCCGAGCTGATTATCGGCTTGTTCAGGTTTATTCAAATTAAATATAAAATCAGCAATGGAGGAAAAACATGAAATTACGCCCCTTAAATGATCGCATTCTGGTTCAGCGTGTGGAAAGTGAGGAGAAGACCGCCGGAGGGATAATCATCCCGGACAGCGCCAAGGAAAAGCCCTCTGAGGGAAAGGTTACCGCAGTAGGTCCCGGTAAACTGAACAAGAATGGGGAGCGTATGGCTCCGGATGTAAAAGAAGGAGACAAGGTGCTATTCAGCAAGTTTGGTGGTACCGAAGTAAAGCTTGATGGTGAGGATTACCTCATCATGCGGGAAGACGATATACTGGGGATCATTGAGTAATACTCTCCCTTTTAATAGTCTGGAAATTAGCCGATATAAGCTGAATTTTCTTCAGATTTCTGTCAGGAACAAAAGAATTGACAATCTGAGGGAGTATAAAACAGGTAGTATATATAAAACGAAAGGAGTAAAGAATTATGGCTGCAAAAGATCTTAAATACGGGACAAAAGCCCGCGAGGAAATTTTAGCAGGTGTCAATACCTTGGCTGATGCGGTAAAAGTTACTCTCGGCCCTAAGGGTCGTAATGTCTTAATAGAAAAGTCTTTCGGTGCCCCTACCATGACCAAGGACGGGGTCAGTGTTGCCAAAGAGATTGAACTCAAGGACAAGTTCCAGAACATGGGCGCCCAGATGGTTAAAGAGGTGGCTTCCAAGACCAGCGACGTCGCTGGTGATGGTACAACCACTGCAACTCTCCTGGCCCAGGCTATTTACCAGGAGGGATCCAAGCTGGTATCAGCCGGTCACAATCCCATGGAGATAAAACGCGGTATTGAGAAGGCTTCTGAGGTTGTAGTGGAAGAGCTGGGCAAAATAGCCACTCCAACTAAAGAACAGAAAGAGATCGCTCAGGTAGGCACAATTTCCGCCAATAGCGATGAGTCTATCGGTAACATTATTGCCGAGGCCATGGACAAGGTAGGCAAGGAAGGAGTAATTACCGTGGAAGAGGCCAAAGGCATGGAGACGACCCTTGATGTGGTAGAGGGCATGCAGTTTGACCGAGGTTATCTTTCTCCTTATTTTGTAACTGATTCCGAGAGGATGGAAGTAAATGTCGAAGATCCCTACATCCTGATTTACGATAAAAAGATCAGTAATATGAAGGAATTGCTGCCTCTTCTGGAGCAAGTGGCCAAGATGAACAGGCCGTTCTTCATTATTGCCGAAGATGTGGACGGAGAGGCCCTGGCTACTTTGGTAGTGAATAACCTGCGGGGAACTCTGAATGTTGCAGCGGTAAAGGCACCGGGCTTCGGAGACAGAAGAAAGGCTATGCTGGAAGATATTGCAGTGCTTACCGGTGGACAGGTGATCAGCGAGGAAGTCGGCCTGAAACTGGAAAATGCCACCATGGATGATCTGGGTACTGCCAGGAGAATAGTGGTGGACAAGGATAACACCACCATTATTGGCGGCGCCGGCGACAAAGAGAGAGTTGAAGCCAGGGTCAAACAGATTCGCGCCCAGATTGATGATTCCACCTCCGATTATGATCGCGAGAAGCTCCAGGAAAGGCTGGCTAAACTGGTAGGTGGAGTTGCAGTTATCAATGTCGGATCCGCCACCGAAGCAGAGATGAAAGAGAAGAAAGCCAGGGTGGAGGATGCCCTGAACGCCACCCGGGCTGCAGTTGAGGAAGGTATTGTAGCTGGTGGCGGAGTAGCCTATCTGCGCTGCCTGCTGGCTCTGGAAAATTTGGAACTTCCAGGGGAGCAGAAGCTGGGTAAGGCCATCATCAAGCGGGCCCTGGAAGAACCGGTCCGTCAGATTGCCTTCAATGCCGGTCATGAAGGCTCGATAGTGGTTGAGCGGGTTAAGGAAATGAAAGGTGGTGAAGGTTTCAATGCCTTTACCGAAAAATACGGTGATCTGTTGGCCGATGGAGTTATCGATCCCAAGAAGGTTACCAGGCACGCCTTGCAGAACGCCGCCTCTATTTCCGGGCTTCTGTTGACCACTGAGTGCATGATTGCTGAACACCCTGAAGACAAGGAAGACTCAGGCGGTGGCATGCCTCCGGGCGGCATGGGCGGCATGGGCGGTATGGGCGGTATGGGCGGCATGATGTAATGCCGGCCACTCGGAGCCCTGATTTCTGTTGACAAAACAGAAGAAATAGGCAATAAATAGCCGCTGATTCTGCCCCCAAGCAGATAACGGCGATGTAGCTCAGGTGGTTAGAGCATACGGCTCATATCCGTAGCGTCCGGGGTTCAAGTCCCTGCATCGCCACCAAAGAAATAAAAGGGCTGTAACTTTATCTGGTTACAGCCCTTTAGTTTTATGCGGTTGCGGATTGTTGGGCAATCTCGGGAAAGTCGACCGCGTATTTATCCTGATCAGAGAAGAGAGAACCATAGACATCTACAGCCATCTGAACTATAGGCCTTGGAATTCCGGGCTAAATACTCTGCCTACTTTTACTGTCTCAGCCAGCACCCACATAACCCACCCCATTTTTTTCCCTTAAGTCCCGGAAAACCCTATATCTTTCATCGCTCCAAAGTCTTGCTACAGGTAGTTACTCAAAGTTGATTGCCTTGAAATACTGTATTATTTTATTTGCTCAAGAAAAAGGTGACAAGTGTCTGGCTATTTGGTTGACAGCAGCTGAGGATTTTGTCTACCATTTAAATGAATAGAAAGGAGAAAGAAAATGGATTTCTTTTCCCAAAAAAAACAATCTACTCCGCTGCCGGCCAGGATTTACCAGGAAGGAGAAAACGGAGCAGTTGGGCAGCGGACCAGGGAGATGCGCCTGGTTAAAGATCGACTACTGGAGCTTTCTGATCAATTAAGGGCTCCGCTGGCAATGAACCGCCGCCAGTTTCTCCAGAGCAGCTGCGGGTTGGCCGCCGCTTTTTTGGCTATGAATTCGGTCTTTGGTCCCCTTTTTGCCGTAAATCCGGCCGAGGCTGCTGATCCGGAGGAGTCGGCAGCCAGAAACCGGTTTTTGAAAGAGCAGTTAATCTTCGACGTCCAGACCCATTTTGTCTATCCGGATTACCCCGCCACCAATATTCTTGGTCTGCGCCGCCTGGCTAAGAGATGGAATCCCGATCTACAGGGCAGGCAAACCCCTGAAGATATCCACTTCGATAATTTTTACCGGGAGGTTTTTCTGGAAAGTGAAACCGATTTAGCCGTGCTCAGCAGCGCTCCCAATGATGATCCGGAACAATGGTTTCTACATAACGAGGATCTGGCCCGGGCCAGGGAAAAGGTTAAGGAAAAAAGCGGGAAAAAGCAACTATACAGTCATGCTGTTTTTACCCCGGGGCGGCCCGGCTGGATGGATGATCTGGAGAAAGCCATTGCCCTTAGACCTGACGCCTGGAAAGGATATACCGTAGGTCAGCCAATCGGTGAATCTCAGTGGCCCTGGCGTCTGGATGATGAAAAACTGGTTTACCCGGCCTATGAAAAGATGATGAAGGCGGGAATCACCACGGTCTGCATTCACAAAGGCTTGCTTCCTTCCAACTACAAAAAACGAATGGCCGGAACCTGGAAATACGGTAGAGTAGATGATGTGGGTCAGGCCGCCAGGGACTGGCCGCAGCTCAATTTTCTTATTTACCATTCCGGCATTCGGACCGGCGGTGTTCCCGGCAGGGAGGAGATCCGGATTTTCGAGGAGAGCGGCGAGATTGCCTGGGTCAGCGATCTTGCTCGCATTCCCGAGAAATTTGGAGTGGACAATGTCTACGCGGAGCTCGGTTCTGTTTTTGCAGTATCAGCAGTAAGTGCACCCCGTTATTGTTCCGGAATTCTGGGGACCCTTATTAAGGGGATGGGAGAAGACAAGATCCTCTGGGGCACAGATTCAGTCTGGTACGGCTCCCCTCAATGGCAGATCGAGGCCCTGCGTCGACTGAAAATGCCGGAAGACCTGCAACGGAAGTTCGGTTTCCAGTCGCTGGGCTCGGCTTCCGGGAATTTGAAAAACCGGATATTTGCGGAAAATGCTCAGCAGGTTTATCCTTTTCCATCCATTTGAGCACCAGGACCACCATATGAATAATGATAAAACCGGACTGAGGGTAGAATGCTATGCGGGGTATAAAGGTGAAGAGACACCGAGACGCCTTTATCTCGGCAATCGCGAGATAGATGTAGTCGAGGTCCTGGACCGCTGGCTTGATCCGGATCATCGTTACTTCAAACTCCGCGGAAGTGACGGTGACATCTATCTTATCCGTCATGATATTCCAACAGGACTATGGCAAATAACTTTATATGAAAGTGGCAGGTTAAAATATGACGGGAAATGGAAGCCCGGACAATAGGCTGGTCGGATTCAGGGTAGAGATGTTGCTGCCAATAATAATCGTTATTTCAATTGATTATCGCTTTTTTTGTATTGTTTTATAATGGATTCCAGGAGGTTTTTCTGATGCTCGCTTAAATCTTCAAATTTGACACTTTGCCTCCATATATTGAGGTGGCTGAATGAGTTTTTGTCAGGGATGATTGTCTTGCTGACCGGAACAGTGGGTAGGCTTTCCACTAAAAGCCCTTCTTCAGCTAAGAGATCCATGTAGGCTGACTTTTTATTGTCGTTATTCGAGGTGATGGACAGATAGCTGAAAGCCAGCCCGGACATGCTTATATCGATTATCTGACCGATTTTGTTTGCCGGCTGCCTCATCAGGGCATAGGTCCCTTCTTTGACGACATACCGTTCTTCCTTTCTTCGCTCCTCCCGTACTAAATCCCGGTCCTTACGGCCTTCTTCCTCGTTTTCTGATGTAGTTGAGTTGTCGTTTTCAGGGATCATACAATTTCCCTTTTTGAATTCCCGGCGATTATTACTTTATTTTTATTGAGCTTTTCTGTCTGTCATGATCCATTGAAGAAAATTTATGCAGTAAATCAACCGGTTACCAAGGACTCGGTATCCCTGATTCAGGTAGCAAAATTGCCTGGGATCGGCAGGACTTCTGTTTTTAATTATCTGCTCTGCAGTGCTATTATACCAGAAAATCCATTAACAAGTCTAATGCCATGTAGTTTAAAGCTGTTGTTATACGTAAAGGGGAATTTCTGCTGTTTGTCTCATATTTAAAAATGTTAAGCATTGTCCCCGGAATCTGGCAATCTCTTATGAAAGGATTTTTAATAAATATCCGTCGAGAGGACAGGGATTATTCCTTTATTGTAATGTAAAGGTAAAGGCTGAGCCCCGGCAATGGGGTAAATTGTCGCACTTAAAAAGTTTGATGATCGAGATGTTTAAATGGGCGCCGGGATTAAAGGGTTGTTATGTTAATTTATGTCAGCAAATTTCTTGGAATGCGGCTGCCGGTATTCTGCACCGGAGGATATCTTTAATTTAAAATATTACCCTGGAAAATATTTATCAGGATCAGATCCGCAGATTATGCTTGAGTCCTGCAGCTGATTACGTTTAATATTTATTTACCAGCCTCACAAGGATTATGATTTATAGAGCATCAGTCAAATTATGGATAAAATTGCAGATGATTTTTCAGGAGGAAAAATGAAAGCTCTTTGGCTCCAGGATGGGAAAATTTCATTCCGGGATGATATCGAGG
>JBKHJR010000035.1:0-28438 GCA_046537975.1 Desulfurivibrionaceae bacterium | reverse complement strand
GGATGTGGGAGGGTTTCCCGCTCAGGGAACTAAAGGAAGACCTTGATATCACCTGGAGCCCCCGCCTCGACGTCAGTGAAACTGACCAGGCGATTGAGGTTGTGGCCGACCTTCCGGGAATGAATAAAGAAGATATTAAGGTCTCCATGGAAAACAACATCCTGACCATCCAGGGCGAGCGCAAGGAAGAAGAAAAGAAGGAGGATAAGAATTATCATTACGTGGAAAGGAAAACAGGCTCCTTCTACCGCTCCTTCCAGGTCCCTGCTGAAATTGATGAAGACAACATAGAGGCAACATTCAAGGATGGTGTCCTGTATCTCACCCTCCCCAAGACCGAAGAGGCCAAGAAAAAAGTCTCCAATATCGAGATCAAATAACCTGCTTACAGGATCGTTTAGCCTCTCTTCTTCTCTGATGAAGAGAGGCTTTTTTATATCAGCAAAACAGAAGCTGCCGCAAAACCCAGGACTTCGCCGAACTCACAGGAAGCACCTAAAACGTCCCCGGTCACCCCTCCCAGAAGCCGGTTACCCCTGATCCTTAAATAAAAGGCAGGCAGCAGCGCAAAAAACAGTACCAATAGAACAGGCAACAGGTGGTAAGGGAAATGAAGAGTTGGGATCGGGAGGCGGAAAGTAAACCGGAAAAAGGGCGACAATATGAAAACAGGGAGAAGCAGCCCCAGAAAACCAAACAGGACCTCTTTTCCCGTAATCAGCTCTACAAAAGGATGACCGGTCCCCTTTTTACGGGGATAAGTGGAACACCAGGACAGAATAACGATAGCCCAACGGGCCGCAGCCGGGACAAAAGCAATAAACAGGAACAATCCCTTATCCAGCAATACCGCAATCCCCGCTGTCTTGAGAACCAGAGTCAGGACCAGCCCCACTGCCCCGAAAGCCCCGGTTGAGGAATCTTTCATGATAGCCAGACGCTGTTCCGGATCCTGCCCTCCCCCCAGACCGTCGCATAGGTCTGCAACTCCGTCAAGATGAAGTCCTCTGGTTATCCAGGCCTCAATCGCGACCAACACAGCCCCTCCCAGAAGAGGGTCCATTCCTGCTGCCGCCGTTCCCAAGGCACATAAAACCAGAACTACCCCGATCACCCAGCCGGTCAGAGGGAAAAACGTACTGCTCCGCCGTATATCATCAGGAATTATCCCGCTGACCGCCAGAGGGGCTATGGTTAAAAAAGACAGGGCCAGGGCCCAGTGTCTTAAAGGATTAACCATCCACTTCATCTCCGGGTGTCACCCCGGCCTCTTCAAAGGTTGCCATCTCAAGAAGGATCTTGACCCCTGCCTCGATTATGTTCATGGATAAAGCTGCTCCTGTACCTTCACCGAGGCGCATATCAAGGTCAAGGATCGGCTTTATTCCCATCTCTTTCAGAATAACCCTATGTCCCTGCTCGGCTGAACGATGGCTGAAAAAACAGTAATCCCCGACCTCTTTCTTCATCTTCAGGGCCACCAGTGCCCCGGCACTGGAGATAAAGCCGTCAGCCACCACCGGCACTTTCCGCCGGGCGCATTCCAGGACTGCCCCGCAAATAGCCGCTATTTCGAAGCCGCCCACCGCTGACAAGGCCTCCAAGGGTCCCCTGCTGATCAGGGAGTGGTTGACCTCCAGGCCTTTTTTGATAACTGCAATCTTACGGGCCATTCCACTGTCATCCAGTCCTGTTCCCCGGCCGGTTACAACTTCCGGACCGAGCCCGAGCAGAGTCGCGAACAGGGCTGCCGAGGGAGTGGTGTTGCCTATGCCCATATCACCGGTGCCCAGGATATCAGCACCGTCCCTGATCGCCTCTCCGGCGGTCTTCACTCCGACCCCGACAGCGGCCAGGGCCTCTTCACCGGTCATAGCCGGTCCCCGGGCCAGATTTGCAGTTCCCCCCTTGACCTTGGCTCTGATCAAACCGGGAGCCTCAAGTTCTCCTTCCACTCCGACATCAACCACTCTGACTTCAGCACCCACATGCCGGGCCAGGACATTTACTCCGGCCCCGCCCTTCAAGAAGTTATAAACCATCTGCCTGGTGACTTCCCTGGGGATGTAGCTCACCCCTTCACTGGTTACTCCATGATCTCCGGCAAAGGTCAGAATGATCTTTTTGGCGGCCGAGGGCTCGAGGGTCCGCTTTATGCCGCACATACGACGGGCCAGATCCTCGAGCATACCCAGGCTGCCCCGGGGTTTGGTCTTGTTGTCCAGCCGTCTGCCGGCCTCATCCATCATCCCCTGATCAGCCGGTTCTATTTCCGCCAGCAAAGCAGTTAAATCCTGTCTGGAAAATTCAAAATCCTTCAACATCATTTAATTCCCCACTTTTCAGTTTCCCTTTTCCACCGTTTACTATCCAATCCCCAGGACTCTGTCAGTTCGAGCAGGGAGTTATAGAGCGCAATCCGATCATATACTTCCAGGGTGAAGACACCGTTCCAATCGCTGCTGCTTATCCTTTCCCCTATTCTGTTAGTTAAATCACACTGCCTGCCGGTCAAAGCCTTATGATCCTTATCATCCACTCCATGATAATGGATATGTCCCGCTCGGGGGATATCATCAATCATTGCGGCAATATCATCTCCATAATACAGGGCGTGTCCGAAATCAAGACAAAGAGACATCCCGTGGCTCAACACCAGGGAACGCACTTCCCGGAAAGGGTAATGGATATTTTCCACTGCGACTCTTGCCATCCGGCTGCCAAGCTCTCGGGATAAATGGGACAGGGAGGAATCAATGGCTGCCAGCCAGGCCTCCTTCTCACCTTCTTGGCAGTAATCAAGATGCAGATCATAACTCAGAGGCGAAAGCCCCGCGACCCGGTCCACTATCCGGCAGATCTCCCCAACCGATTCCGATCTCAGGGCTGCATCGGAACTGGCCAAGTTCAGGTCCAGGGGCAGGTGAACCGTGTAACTCAGGTCATGCTCTGCGGCAAGACTTTTAAGCAGCTCCGTATCCAGATCATGGGATAATTCACTCTTGCGGGAGGACTCGAAAAAAAGAAGCTGGACATCATCTACCTTATCCGCCAGAAAGGCGACATTTTCGGAGACTGGGGCCGGCAGAACAAAAGAGGTCGCTCCCAGCCTCCAGTATGGTTTGCAATAATTCATTCCCAACAAAACCCGGGATTTTCAGAGAAGAAAAAGATCACCCGGCCTGTCCTGATAAGCCAGGGATATTGCCGGGCAGGGAAGATCAGCCGCCCACTCTCTTTCCACTGCCTCACTTACCGCATCATAGGCCAGATAGGGGTCATTGTTGGTCTCGCTTAAGTGGGCCAGGGTGATATGGCTAAGCTCGGAATGCAGAAGACCGCTCAAAAAGGAGGCGGTTTCACTATTGGCAAGATGCCCTTTATTGGAAGATACCCGCTGCTTGAGCCTGAAAGGATAAGGACCGTTTTTCAGCATCTCCTGATCATGATTGCTTTCGAATATCAGCCCATTACAGCCTGCCAGCCGATGAGACATCAAGCGGGAAACCATCCCCGTATCAGTACAGTATCCCAGGGAGACCGAACCGTGCTCAAAGACAAAAGCAACCGGATCAACGCAGTCATGGGAGATCCGGAAAGGATGGATACTTATTTCACCAAAATGAAAAGAAGTTCCGGCTACGAACTCTTCATAAAAAGGAACATCGCCGAGCACCCGGCGACCGGCGGCAAAGGTCGCCTGAGTGGCAAAAATCGGAATTCTGTATCTCCGGGCCAGGACAGCTGCGCCTTTAAGATGGTCGTTATGTTCATGGCTGATAAGGAGAACTTTGACATCTTTCATATCCCTGTCAATGGCGGCAAGCCTCCTCTCGATTTCCTTGCCGGAAAAACCGGCGTCAATCAGAAGGGAGATGCCGCCCGCCTCTACATAAGTGCAGTTGCCCTTACTGCCGCTTCCCAGGACACAGAATTTCATATGATGCAGCTCCTCCTAATGGACTCAACTGCCTCCTGCTCAACCCTAAATCCCGGTATGACCGAATCCGCCATCCTGGCGCCGGGTTTCAGGCAGTTGATCCACAACCTCCAGCACAGCCCGGGCAACCGGGGCCATCACCATCTGGGCGATTCGATCCCCGCGCCTGATAACAAAAGAGGACCGGCCCAGATTGATAAGGCCTATCTTCACCTCGCCACGATAATCTGCATCAACAGTACCGGGGCTGTTAACCACTGTAACCCCGTTCTTTACGGCAAGGCCACTCCGCGGCCTTATCTGGATTTCATATCCCTCGGCAATAGCAACTGAAAATCCGCTGGGAATTACCTTGATTTCGCCGGGCTCCAGGACAACTTCTTTTTCAACTGCCGCAGCTACATCAAGGCCGGCGGCGAAATCAGAGTGGTAGGCGGGTAAAGGCAGATCAGAGTTCTTCAGGGGATCGAGCCAGGAAATATGCAGAACTGAGGAATCTGGCATAAGTAAAATTTCAGTTTTCTGATTTTAGGCACAAATGTCTTACGTCCTTCCGGCCTTGTAATAATTCCGGCCTGACAGGTTATAAAGCACGTTCAATTCCGAAGCGTTATAACAAACTACTTGGAGCTTCCTCGTCATTACCTTACCAAAAGCTACACCATGACAAGGCCGGATGGGTTGGCAAGTTATTCATTCTCCTCAGCAAGGGCAGCCTTTCTGCTGAGTTTTATCTTGCCCCTTTCATCAATGGCCAGGACCTTGACTTTAACCTCGTCGCCTTCGTTTAGAACGTCGGTCACTTTATTGACCCGGCGATCTTCCAGTTCAGAGATATGCACAAGGCCGTCCGTGCCCGGTAGAATCTCTACAAAGGCGCCGAAATCGACGATCTTCTGAACGATCCCGTTGTATACCTTGCCCACTTCAGCTTCAGCGGCAATCTCTTCTATCTTTTTGACCACCTCTTTGGTTGCCTCACCGTCAGAGGCGAAGATCTTGATCTGACCGGAGTCATCGATATCGATTTTTACGTTGTATTCACTACTCAACCCCTTGATCATCTTGCCGCCGGGGCCGATGACATCTTTTATCTTATCCGGGCTGATTGTAAGAGTGTGAATCCGGGGGGCATGAGGCGGTAATTCTTCCCTGTGCACTTCCATGGTTTCAGCCATTTTGTCTAGTATATGAATCCGCCCTTTCCTGGCCTGCTCCAGAGCCCGGTTCATAACATCACGTGACACCCCTTCAATCTTGATGTCCATCTGCAGGGCGGTAATACCTTCTCTGGTACCGCAGACCTTGAAATCCATGTCTCCAAGATGGTCTTCATCTCCAAGAATATCAGAGAGGACAACAAGTTCATCACCCTCCTTGATAAGGCCCATGGCGACCCCGGATACCGGTTTTTTTATGGGAATACCCGCATCCATCAGAGCCAGACTGGCTCCGCAAACCGTAGCCATGGATGAAGACCCGTTTGATTCCATAACATCTGACACAACCCTGACAGTATAAGGGAATTCCTCGGTATCAGGGAGCACTGCCTGAATTGCTCTGCCGGCGAGGGCTCCGTGTCCGATATCTCTCCGGCTGGGTCCCCTCATGAAACGAGCCTCTCCTACACAAAAAGGCGGGAAATTGTAATGAAGCATAAACTGGCGGAATGATACGCCCTCCAGAGTTTCCATCAACTGCTCATCCTCTCCGCTTCCCAGAGTTGCGGTTACCAGGGCCTGGGTCTCACCCCTGGTAAAAAGGGCGGAACCGTGAGCCTTGGGCAGTAAAGATATCTCGGTGCTTATGGGCCTGATTTCATCAAAGGCCCTGCCACCTATGCGGGTTTTTTGCTCAACAATCTGTTTCCGCATCATATCTTTTTTCAAATCGTGAAGAATTGAACCGGCTTCCTTATGTCTTTCAAAACCCGGTTCCTCTTTCTCCAGATCCGCCATTACCCGCTCTTCCAGCTCATGAAAGACATCGGAACGCGCCATCTTATCAGCTGTGGCAATTACCTCATCCATACCGCTGCCGGCAATCCGGATTACTTTATCCCGCAGGTCTTCATCCACCACAGGACTTTCAAAGTTGATTTTATCCCGGCCCACGTCCCGACGTAATTCATTCTGGGCCTCAATCAGAGGCTGCATACTCTCATGGGCCATAAACAATCCTGAGAGGACTTTTTCCTCTCCAAGACTGTCTGCCCCTCCTTCCACCATCACTACGGCATTGCCGGAACCAGCCACAATAAGCTCCATAGAGGACTTTTTGAGTTCACTGCTGGTAGGATTAATTATATACTCTCCGTCAACCATGCCCATCCTGACCCCGGCAACAGGTCCATTAAAGGGAATATCAGAGATAGTCAGAGCTGCAGAGGCACCTATCATGGCAAGAATATCCGGGTCGTTCTCCTGATCCGCGGATAAGACTGTAGCGATAATCTGAACTTCTCTATTGTAGCCTTCGGGGAACAGAGGACGCATGGGACGGTCGATCAACCGGCAGGTCAGTGTCTCTTTTTCACTGGGACGACCGATTTCTCTGCGGAAAAAACTGCCGGGAATCTGTCCCACGGCATAGAAACGTTCCTGATACTCCACGGTCAAGGGCAGAAAATCAACTTCCTTGGGTTTTCTGGAGGTAACTGCCGTGACCAGGACCACCGTCCCTCCGTAAGTAACCACAACCGAACCGTTAGCCTGTTTGGCCATTTTGCCGGTTTCAATGGTAAGAGTACGGCCACCCAGTTCAACTTCTGTTTTTTTGTACATACTTCTCCTTATTAGAAAATTACAAATTATTAATCACGTATCCCTGCGGTAGGATCTATTTCAGAACACTGCAGTTAAGATGATGGTATTATCAGATAAATTACTTATCTGAAAACCCCATCTTCATTCACAACCTAATCCGTAATTTCTAACTACTGATTAATAAAATCTACTTGCGGATACCGAGCTGCTTAATAATAGCCCGATAACGCTCAATATCATTCTTTTTAAGATACTGCAGAAGCCGGCGGCGCTGACCTACCAGCTTCAACAAGCCCCTGCGGGAATGATGATCTTTTTTGTGTGTTTTAAAATGCTCTGTCAGATATGAAATACGGGCGCTGAGCAGCGCTACCTGAACTTCGGGGGAACCGGTATCATTTTCATGACTGCCGTAATTCTCAATAATTTCCCGTTTCTTGGCGGTCTCTAATCCCACTTCTATAACCTCCTTATATTATTAAACTAAACTCTTTATTACTGTTTGAACTTGTTAAACTCGCTTTCTAACCTTAAATGCATTCAGTTCCAGGAATCCCAACCCACCGACTCAACCGGCAGCATATTGGTCATAAGCATATCCCGCACCAATTTGCGATCCGCTCTTAACTTGCTTCCGGACAGACTCTCGTTCACGGAAAAATATCCGCTTTTAAGCCGCCTGAGTTCAGCCAGATGAGCTCCGCAACCAAGGGAAGCTCCTATATCCCGGGCCAGGGTCCTTATATAGGTACCTTTACTGCAGACTACCTTTATCCGCAACAAATCTTTGTCCAGGGAAACCAACTCAATTGATTTTATTAATACTTCCCTGGGGTCCTTAACTATATCTTCCCCTTTCCTGGCATAGTAATACAGGGGTTTGCCCTTATGTTTCAAAGCTGAATATGCCGGTGGAGTCTGGAGCTGCCTGCCCTTGAATAATCCCAAAATCTGCTCAACCTGCTCTCTGTCTACAGCTGATATCGGAGATTCAGCGACAATATTGCCGGTATGATCCTGGGTATCAGTCTCAACCCCCAGTTGCAGGGTGGCCTCGTATACTTTATCCCCTTCCATGAATTCGGAGATCCTTCGGGTCGCCGGCCGACCGACGCAGATTACCAGAAGCCCGGAAGCAAAAGGATCAAGGGTTCCGGCATGCCCCACCTTTTTCAGTCCTAAACCCCGCCGTACGAGTTGAACCATTGTAAAAGATGTCGGACCAACCGGTTTATCTATTAATAATATACCGCTAACTGTTTGTAAATTATTAGTACTCATCAACCCTGTTAAATCAGCTTAACTCCGGCTTTATATATGGCTGCAACTCCCCCAAAAACCAAAATCTTAATTTTCTATCAGATGAGTCTTTATCCAACTCAAACCGGATACTTCCCAATCCGGAGCTGACCGGATGAAACCGCATGTACTTATTAATTCCCGGTTCCTAACAACTTAACTTGAGGAGGAACCAACAAGCGGAGCCAGCTCCTTCAGCAGCGTCTGCCTCACATCTTCGATTTTTCCTCCGGAAACCTTGAAACCGGCAGCATTAGGATGGCCCCCGCCCCCCAGCTTACGAGCCACCTTACCGACATCATAGCTGCCTTTAGAGCGCAAGCTCACACTAATCAGATCCTTGGTGGTTTCTTTGATAAAACCGGCCACCTTAACAGACATCAGGGCCCTGGGATAATTGATAAAAAGTTCGGTGTCCTCGGCATTGGTTGCAGTCTGCCTGAAATGAGATTGAGTAACCGAAATAATTGCCAGTCTGTCCTCCTCATAAAGTTCCAGGGTGGAAAGCACTATCTGCAGAAGATGGAGCCGATTCTTGCTGAAATTGTCATAGAGGTGGGCGGAAATATCTGCAGGCTCCACTCCTTTTTCAACCAGATTGCCGGCTATTGCCAGAGTCCGGGCTCCGGTGTTGGGATACCGGAAAGAACCGCTGTCAGCAGCGATCGCGGCATAAAGGCAGTAGGCTGCCTCGTAGGATATTTCCGCATCCAGGGCTAAAGCGAGTTCATATATCATCTCGGCAGTGGAGGATCGATCCTTTTCCACCCAACGGAAATCACCAAAATTTTCATGTCCGCTATGATGATCTACAACCAGAAGCGGGTCAACAAGACTGATAAGTTCTTTATGCTTGCCAAGCCGGCGCCAGTCTCCACAGTCAAGTGACACAGCACAATCGAATTCAGTGGGATCAGGGGGAATAGTGTCCAGTTTTTCCACTCCGGGCAGAAATTCAAGGTGATGGCTAACCGGCTCCTCAATAAAAAGCTTAACCCTTTTACCCATGGAAAGGAGAATCTCTCCCAGGGCAAGCTGAGAGCCCAGAGCATCGCAGTCCGGATAAATATGGGCAGCAACCAGAACCTTTTCCGCCCCCTGCAGTTTATCAGCTATTGTCTTCAGAGCCGGCTCCATTTGCCTGTTCTTCTGCTATTTCAGCAAAGACCTTATCCATCTTCTCCTGGTGATCCTTTCCTGTATCATAAAAAAATTTGAGTTCCGGGATGTACTTAAGGGACAATTCCCGGGCCAGCTTCTTGCGGAAAAAGCCTTTGGCCCTATTCAACCCCTTCTTTACGGAATCAGCATCCCGGACATCACAGATATACAGTATATGAGCCTCTTTGAGATCGCTGCTCATACTAACATCTGAAATTGATGTATTCTGCAGGGCCGGATCGCGGATCTGCTGCAACAGCTGTTCGCTTAGAATCTGCTGAATAAGGTCCGCAACCTTGGCCGGCCTTCTGCTCGGCTCTTCAGCCAGCCCTTCCGGAAGACTGAATCTTGATTTACTTTTTGCCATTATTTTTTTCAGTTCAGAGTTCATAGTTCCATGTTCAGGGTCAAAATTTTAATCTCTGAACATCTTAACCTCAACCCTGATCATGCCATACTCTTACAATGCATAATAAAAATAAGGTCCTGATCTTCCACTCTTAAAAATACTTATTAACTCTTTGGTCTCTTCACCTTAATTACAGTTCAGGTTCCTTTTCTTCCAGGATAAAGACTTCCAGATAGTCCCCCACTTTTATATCATTATAATTTTCAATACGTATCCCGCATTCGTATCCGGCATGGACCTCTTTGACATCATTTTTAAACCGTTTCAAGGAAGCTATGTTGCCGGTATGGACCACCACACCGTCCCGCAGCAGCCTGACCTTGCTGTTCCGGTTTACTTCTCCCTCTTTCACATGACATCCGGCTATGGTACCAATTTTGGGGACATGAAAAGTATCCCGCACTTCAACAGAACCAACCACTTTCTCTTCATAAGTGGTATCCAACATCCCCTTCATGGCCTTCTTGATATCTTCCAGGGCATGATAAATAACATCATAGAATCTCATATCAACCTTTTCCGTTTCTGCCAGGCTCTTGACTTTAGCTGCCGGACGGACATTAAAGCCTATAACCAAAGCATCTGAAGCGGAAGCCAGAAGAATATCCGATTCTACTATACTACCGGTACCGGCATGAATTATCTTGACTCTTATAGCCTCGGTAGCCATATCCTCGATAGCCTTGCTGAAGGCCTCGAGCGTGCCCTGGACATCGGCCCGCAGGACTACCCGCAGCTCCTTCATTTCACCTTCCTGGAGCTTTTCAAACAGGTTATCCAGAGAAATCTTGGTTGCACTGGCCAGCTCGGTCTCCCTGGCCTTATGCTGACGCTGCTCACTAACGGTCTTGGCCATCTTCTCGTCTGCCAGAACGACAAATTCATCACCTGCCCGGGGGACCCCGCTTAGTCCCAAAACCTCTACCGGCCTGGATGGGCCGGCTTCATTTACCTTCCTGCCCTTGTCGTCGGAAAGGGAGCGTACCTTGCCATGATACTGACCGACCACAAAATTGTCTCCTACCTTCAGAGTGCCGTGCTTGATCAGAACCGTAGCTACCGGACCTCTGCCTTTATGGAGCTGGGCCTCAACGACCCAGCCTTTGGCCCGCCGATCCGGATTTGCTTTCAGGTCAAGAATTTCGGTCTGGAGAAGGATGTTTTCGACCAGTTCCCCTATTCCTATTCCATTTTTAGCGGAAGTCTCGCAGTAAATGGTTTCACCGCCCCACTCTTCCGGAAGGAGACCGAGCTCAGCCAGCTCCCGCTTAACTCTGTCCGGGTCGGCGTTGTCCTTGTCAATCTTGTTAACCACCACCAGAATCGGGACCTCTGCCGCCTTGGCGTGATTAATTGCCTCCTTGGTCTGATCCATTACCCCGTCATCAGCGGCAACTACAAGAACGACCACATCGGTTACCTGGGCTCCCCGGGAACGCATTTCAGTAAAAGCGGCATGACCCGGGGTATCAAGAAAAACCAGGTCTCCCTGGGGGGAGCGGACATAATGAGCACCGATATGCTGAGTGATGCCCCCGGCCTCCCCGCTGGCCACATCTGTCTGACGAATAGCGTCAAGGATAGAGGTCTTGCCGTGATCGACATGTCCCATTACTGTTACCACCGGAGGCCGGGGGAGTTCCGTTCCGCCGCTTTCTTCCTCATCAAGATGGACAAGGGACTGCTCTTCAGTTTCACTCTGCTCTACTTCGTAACCGAACTCAGTGGCCACCAGACTGGCGGTGTCCACATCAAGGGGCTGATTGAGAGTCGCCATAATACCAAGCCCCATCAACTTTGAAATGACTTCATTGGCCTTAACTCCCATACGATGAGCCAACTCACTTACGGTGATTGACTCCAGCACCTTAATCCTTCTCTTAATTGCCTTGGATTCAGTCTGAGGAAGAACCTCAGCCGGCTCCTCTTTTCTCTTTTTCTTTTTACGGACGCCGCGGGCCCCCTTGGGGATACCCCCTTTATCACCTGCGGCAACAACATCCTCGCCGCCCCTGGGCTTATCTTTACGGGCGTCCTTTTTAAGACGGCCGGCACCCTCTTCTTCATCATGTTCAAACTTGACGAATCTCTTGCCTTTCTTGGGGGCAGCTTTTTTCTTGCCACCGGCCGGTGCTTCTTCCTTGGCAGGCAGAACTTTATCATGAGCTTCTTTTTTCCCTGCCGGTTTGACAGATTTTTTAGACTTATCTTTCTCTTCTGCCGGTTTAGCTATAGGGACTTCAGTCATCCCCACAACCTTTGCTACCTGGCTCCGCCCCTTCCGGGTTTTTTCCGCAGGGGAAGGACCTTTTTTCTTTTCTCTCTCTATCCGGCCTTCAGCAGACGGCTCCCCATGACCAGGAACCTTCTCTTTTTCTTCTGCCGCAGCCTCCTCTTCAACAGTTCCTTCCTCTTTCTCCCGGCTG
The DNA here is from genome assembly GCA_046537975.1 of Desulfurivibrionaceae bacterium. GTDB lineage: Bacteria > Desulfobacterota > Desulfobulbia > Desulfobulbales > SURF-16 > JAWLDV01. The sequence goes on along the minus strand of JBKHJR010000035.1, from coordinate 16,438 downwards.
ACTATCTCGGATTCAGCTTCTGCTCTTTCTTCTTCTGCGACCTTTTCCTCAGGGACCATCCGAGCTTCAGATGCTTCACTTTCAGGCTCACCTTTTTCCTCCGGTTCGGCCTCTGCTTCCCCTTCAGCCTCAACAGTATCACGGTCCTCAAGGTCATGGGAAGGAAGACCTTCGGACGGCAGTTCAGCTTCTTCACCTTCGGCAGCAACTTTCTGCCTGCGTCTTCGCCGGATAACTGTCCGGCCAGCACTTTCAATGCGTTTCCTTTCCACGCTCATATTTTTCAACCCCAGTCTTTCCCTGATTTCTGCTGCGGTCTCCTCATCAAGAGTTGAATTATAGGCCTTCACATCATAGCCTAACTCTATGAGCTGACCGGTCAAAACCTTGCTCTCCATGCCGGCTTCTTTGGCCAACTCGTATACTCTTATCTTTTTTGCCATGATTATTCCTGAACGTGTATAAATCTTATTAAAATTATCTAAAACAGACAGCTGCTTCTTTGAAATTGATCAATGTCATACTATAACGTACCCTCAGGTACGGTCAACGGCTTCCTCGTTATCAGAGGCAGGAGCCTCAACCTCTTCCCCGGCCTCTCCCTGCTCTGCTTTCGCCCTGTCAGCAATTAACCTGTTACCTGCCTCTTCGATCAAGTCAGCGGCAACATCCGGAGCAATTCCTGTCAGCTCAGCGATATTGTCGACAGAGGCCTCTGCCAGCTCCGACAGGGCAGTTATCCCCCCATCGTACAAAATCTCAGCAGTCTTCTCATTAACCGATTCAAGTGACAGAAGAGATTGGAAACCCTCTTCCCTCATCCTGGAATATTTACGTTCCGTCTTAACATCAATCTTCCAGCCGATAAGTTGAGAGGCGAGCCTGACATTCTGCCCCTGACGTCCTATAGCAAGGGACAGCTGGTCGTCGGGCACTACTACCGTCATGGTATGCTGGTCTTCATCAACAACTACAAGTGATATCTGGGCGGGGGCCAAAGCATTGGAGACATATTTTGCCGAGTCCGGACTCCAGTGGACAATATCTATCTTTTCCCCCTGAAGCTCCTGCACTACATTCTGGACCCTGGAGCCTTTCATACCGACACAGGCCCCGACAGGATCAACATCACTTTCCGTGGAAGCCACAGCAATCTTGGCTCTGGAGCCCGGATCCCTGCTGGCTCCGATCACCTTGACAATCCCTTCTGCAATTTCAGGAACTTCCAGGGCGAAAAGTTTGATTAAAAACTCGTTGCAGGTCCTACTTAAGATAAGCTGCCGATCAGCGACATCATCTCTTACCTCTTTAAGATAGGCCCGAATACGGTCCCCCTGGCGGTAAGACCTTTTGGGGATCTGTTCCCTCTTGGGAAGAACTGCGTCGGTTCGGCCCAGATTGATTATCATATCCCCCCGTTCAAAACGCTGAACAATACCGTTGAGGATTTCACCCTTCCTGTCCTTGTACATATCATAAATGACACCTTTTTCGGCATCCTTCATCTTCTGTATGATAACCTGTTTGGCGGATTGAGCGGCAATACGTCCCAAATCGGCAACGTCTTCCATCTTGGAACCCAGTTCATCCCCCAGCTCAACCTCGGGATCAAGGCTTTTGGCCTCCTCCAGCGAGACCTCGGTCTGTTCATCTTCAACCTTTTCTACAACCTGCCGGAACTGAAAAAGTTCAACCTCACCCATCTCTTCATTAAACTGCACTTCAATATCACGGCGCTGACCATACCTTTTTTTGGCTGCTGAAAGCACTGCCTCTTCAAGGGTATTGATAAGTAGTTCCCGGTCTATCCCCTTATCCCTGCTTATTTGATCTATTATTCTTTTCAGCTCGGTTATCATCGATATATACTCCACCGTCTCTACGGGCTCTATGTAGTCTCAAGCATTAAACAAGGCACTGCCAGTTTAAAACTCAATAACCAATTTTCCTTTTATTATTCTTGTCATGGGAAGATTTATCAAACCATCACCGCCTTCCAGGGTTATGGAGTCATCCCCTACCTGACGAATTAAACCACTGACTGATTCAGTACCACCTTTTTCAAGGGTGCAGGTCAAGTTAACCTTTTCGCCGATATTTCTCTCAAAGTCACGTCTGCTCTTTAAGGGCCTGGTCAATCCCGGGGATGATACTTCCAGATTATAACCATGGTCAAGGATATCCTCAACATCAAGCAGTTGGCTTACCTCTTTACTCACCTCGGTACAGTCATCAATTGTGACCCCGCCTTCCTTGAATATGATTATCCTGAGGACATTTCCGCCGGGCCCCCGGCTGTATTCGATATCAACCAGTTCAAGGCCCTTATCTTCGATCACCGGCTCAACAAGACCGGTTACTTCTTTGAGAATATTATCCTGAAAAGACATCATCCTACTTGATTATAAGTCACCAACATTCACGCATAAGCCCAGATAAACTATATAAATTATCAAAAAATTGCTCAGCCCTGAAATAAAAAAAAGCGGGCACAGGCCCACTTTTTGAAAACTACTGCACTGCACGGTTATGCAATGGCTTATCTGCCGTAGCTCACCAGGTTATTCAGCACACCTTGCTCTTATCTCTTATATTATTAAGCAGGGAAAAATAAACCTGTTGATCTCGTATTGGAGCGGACAACGGGGCTCGAACCCGCGACACCAAGCTTGGGAAGCTTGTACTCTACCAGCTGAGCTATGTCCGCTTATACTTAGTAATCCAATATAACCGGTTTTTTAATTATGTCAAGAGGGCGGGAATTGAGGATAAGTAATAGGATTGAGGGAGGAAATTTCACCTTCTTAAAAAAGAGAACTGACCGCAATGGTTGTCAGAGACATAACCTTATCAGGAGCCACGCCCATAAAAATTATGACAATCATTAAAATCACACTTAAAACATTAGCCGTGCCGTCCGGGAGGACTTCACTCCGGTTGTCCGGGGTCTCGCAGTATGCGGCTTTAACCACCGAAAGATAGTAATAAATGGCGATCGCGGTATTTATTGCAGCCAGGACAACCAGGGTTAAATAGCCACCCTTAAGAGCTCCGGCCAGCAGCAGAAACTTGCCCATGAAGCCCACGAAGGGAGGAATGCCGGCAAGCGCCATCATTCCGACTAAAAGCGTCAAGGCAAGGAGGGGCGCTCTTTTGTAAAGGCCGTTAAGATCAGCAACTGATACGTTCTCCCCTTTGCCGGACACCTGGCAGATTACCAGGAAACAGGCAAGATTCATTACCATATAACCAAAGATATAGTACATGGCGGTTGCCATACCGGTTGTCTTTAGGGTCAGTAAACCTACCAGAATAAAACCTGCATGAGCGATACCGGAAAAGCCCAGCATCCTCTTTATATCTGTCTGGACGAGGGCGGACAGATTACCGTAAAACATGGAGAGGACGGCCAGCACCATCATCATACTGGTCAGGAAACCGCCGCCATCAACAGGACTGATAAACATAGTCAGTCTTATGAGTATGGCAACGGCACCCAGTTTAGGTACAGTAGCAATAAAGGAAGTTGTCGGATTTGATGCTCCTTGATAGACGTCTGGTACCCAGAAATGAAAAGGGAATATGCCCAGCTTGAAGAAAAAGCCTCCCATAACCATGGCCGTAGCCAGAACTGCCGTGGGCTGTCCCATCAGATTCTGGACAGCGGGAATCAGGGCGTCAAGATAGGTTGTCCCGGTCAGGCCGTAAAGAAAGCTCATGCCGTAGAGCATGACACCAGTGGCGATCACCCCGAACAGAATATACTTAATGGCTCCCTCCATCTGTGTCCTTTCGCCATAGCTTTCATCCCGCATGGCTACCATTAGGTAAAGGGAATAGGAGGACAGTTCCAGAGATATGAACAGGGTAAGCAGTTCCACACTGCTTACCAGCATAACCAGCCCAAGAGTGGAAAGCACCATGAACAGATAGTACTCCGGTCGGATCTGGCTGCTTATGCCTTTAAGATCCTTAGTAAATCCAGTGACAAAAAGCATCCCCAGAACTATAACCAGCTTGAACAACTGAGAAAAGTAGTCCACCTTATATGCCTTGAAAAACAGGGTCCCTTCCCCTTTAAAGCTGAAAAGGAGAACGACGGCAGTAAAGCATCCCAAAACAAGGGTCACAGTTCTGGCCTCTTTTCCTTTCCCCTCTCCTAAGCTTAATAGAAATATAAGAAGGCTGCCTATTAAAAGTACAAGTTCCGGTGCAAACAACATTTCTTAATCCTTGTTGTTGAATGTTGGGTGTAATTTATTGATCAACTATAGTGCTGAAGCCTGAAGTGCAACGGCCTGGGCAGCATTAACCTGGCTAAGCAGATTATTGACGCTTGTATGCATGACCTCCAGAAAAGGGCCGGGTGCCAGACCGATCCAGAGCACAAAAAACAACAGAGGAGCAAGGGTTACCACCTCACGGGCATTCAAGTCGGTGACATCCGGCCTCCCGGGTCCTTTAAAAAGTACATGCTGGAGGAGACGATACATATAGGCCGCTGCCAGGACTGCTCCCGGGATTGCTGCTCCGGCTATAATCTTATTCTCGGCAAAGGCCCCTGCCAGAACCAGGAATTCTCCTACAAAACTGTTGGTGGCCGGAAAGGCAAGAGCGGACAATGAGAACAGGGTAAGAAAGGCCGCAAAAAGAGGCAGATGCTTGGCAATTCCGGCATTGTCCTTTATTTCCCGGCTGTGGGTCCTTTCATAAATCATCCCCACACAGAGAAAAAGGGCGCCGGTAGTTATCCCATGGTTTAGCATCTGCAGTATTGCCCCTTCAATCCCACTTTGATTAAGGAAAAATATACCCAGGGTTACAAATCCCATATGACCGACACTGGAGTAGGCGATAAGCTTCTTCATATCCGCCTGGGCCAGGGCGGTAAAGCCCCCGTAAATTATGCCGGCGATGGAAAGCCAGAGGATATAGGGAGCCAGATTCAGAGTGGCCAGAGGAGTAATGGGTAAACAGAACCTGAGAAAACCGTAGGTCCCCATTTTCAAAAGAATACCGGCCAGGATGACACTGCCGGCCGTCGGAGCTTCCACATGAGCAGCCGGCAGCCAAGTGTGAAACGGGAACATGGGCACCTTGATGGCAAAGGCCAGAAAAAAGGCCAGAAAGACCAGGATCTGGAACACCATGGAATAATCCTGGCCCATCATCATCGGGATACTGAAAGTCTCATTCTGGAGGTACAGGGCGATGATGGCCACCAGAAAAAGAACTGAACCGGCCAGAGTATAGAGGAAAAACTTAACCGAGGCATAAATCTTTCTGGGCCCTCCCCAGACCCCGATAAGGAGATACATCGGAATAAGCATGGCCTCCCAGAAGATATAGAAAAGTACGAAATCCAGGGCCATGAAGACCCCGAGCATAGCGGTTTCCATCACCAGCAGACATATCATGAATTCCTTTACCCTGGACTGGATATAGGTCCAGGATGCCAGAACGCACAAGGGCATGATAAAGATTGTGAGAAGCACCAGCAGAAGGCTTATACCATCAATCCCCAGAGCATAGTTGATATCAAGAGTTGATATCCACTGGCTATGTTCTCCGAACTGATATTTGGCAGTGGTATTATCAAAATAGATATAGAGGGGCAGTGACAGTAATGCGGTAAATACTGTCACAATTAGGGACCACAACCGTGCCAGATTATCATCGGGAATAAGCAGCAGAACGAGAGCCCCTGCCAGCGGCAGAAAAATCAGCGTACTGAGGATGGGAAATCCTTCATTAATTATTAGAAAATCCATTACCGGAAAACCTCTAAGGTGCGTAGATTTATGGTTTCAAGTCCTGTGCATCAAGGATCCATCCATAACCGACCCTTAACCACTTTTCAATTTCCACTGTGGCCGTTGCCTGCCTGTACCGCTCACAGGGTGCAGTCCCCATGACAGCGGCAACAGACCAATATATGTCAAAATTAAAGCCTTCCCCCTCGCCCGAACATCAAACTGAGAGACCGGCCCATCCCGTCAATTATACTGCAAAAAGCAGGATAGCCACGGCAATTATCGCAGCAGCATAAAAAATACTGTACTGTATTTGAGCCGGCTGAAAACGCCTGACAACTGCGCCCAGTCCTCTCACTGTCCGGGCAGTACCGTCTATCACTCCGTCGATCACATTCCAGTCAAACCATGACCAGAAACGGGCAAGGGTCATAAGGGGCAGCAGTCCCAGATAGTAGTAAATCCCGCCTACACAATTATCTATAAGCTGGAACAGGTGGTTATCCAGCCACAAAAACCCCCTTCCTCCCATCCGGTAAAACCAGTCCAGATCTAGACTGATTGTCGGTCTTGGCGCGATCAGTTTCTTCAGGAGGAAAAAAGCTACCCCTGAGAAAAGGGCAACCTGCAGGGCTTCTGCCAGGTGATAGGCGGTATAGGGATGATAAGGCACACTAAAGGGCAATTTATCGTAAAGATATGGGGTGTAGCAGCCTATCAAGATACAGAAAAAAGCCGCGGCAGCCATGGCAGCCTGCATGTTCCATGGCGGATCTCCGGCCTTTTTCCAGGTCTTTTCACTGGTTCGGTTGTTGCTGAACCAGATATAGTAGGGGATTTTTACTCCAGCCAGGAGGAAGGTCCCTGCGGAGGCAAGAGTCAGAGCAAAAGCCGCCCAGAGATGATGCTCCTCGAAGCTGGCGGTAATTATCATGGATTTGGAGACAAAACCGCTCATCAGCGGAATTCCTGCTATGGATAAGCCGCCAATGAGAGTAAAGATAAAAGTACGCGGCATCTTTTTATAAAGTCCGCCCAGTTCGGTCAGTTTGGCAGTGCCGGTCATATACAGCACTGCGCCTGTGCCCATAAAAAGAAGGGCGTTATAAAGAATATGGGCAAAGGCATGGGCACAGGCTCCGTTGACCGCCAGTTCCGTGCCGATCCCTACTCCCAGCACCATATAGCCTACCTGACTGACGGTGTCCCAGGCAAATACTCTGCGGCTGTCGTTTTCCATTAGTCCGTAAATTATGGCGTAAAGGGCCATAATCGCCCCCAGAGCGATCAGGATATCCATCCCGGCAAAACCCCTGGCCAATACGTAAACCGCGGTTTTGGTGGTAATGGCGCACAGAAATACCGCGCCGGGGACCGAGGCTTCGGCGTAAGCATCAGGAAGCCAGGAATGGATGGGAACCACTGCGGCATTGGTTATGAAACCGATAAGAATGAGCCAGGTTGCCAGATCAGGAGCGTCAACATTGAGGGCGGTAAAGGAAAGGTCACCGGTTGCCTTGTAGCGCAGTATAATCCCGGCCAGGAGGAATAAGCCGCCCAGGGTATGGATCAGAATATAGCGAAAACCGCTGGAAAGCGAACCCGGTCTTCTGCCGAACCAGACCAGGAAAACAGAGGCAAAGGCCATCAACTCCCAGAACAGGAAGAGAGAAAGATAGTCGCCGCTGAGAATGACCCCCAGGGAACCTGCCGCGTAGAACCAGGCGGCAATATGCTGTCCGTTTTCTTCCACATTAAGGCTGTAGAGGGTGCCGATTATGGCCATAAGAGCCATTATGTAACAGAATATGGTGCTTAAGGCATCAACCCGCCCGAATACCAGTTGCCAGTCCAGAAAGCTGACCTCCCCGAATATCCCGTTGTTCATATAGATTATCGAGGTGAAGGTAACCACCGGCACGGCCATCAGGAAACACTTCTTGACTACCCCTTCCCGGAAAAGAGGCAAAAGCAGACCTCCGATAAGCAGGTACAGCGCTGGATGAAACCAGATATCAATCATCGTAATAATCCTCGCGGGTCATGATTCCCAACTTGCCCAGTAAGGCAGCCAACAGAATAAGGAGGACTCCGCCCAGAAAACCAAACAAGGCCCAGAAAAAAGGATAGTGCTCCGCTTTGGTATGGGCGTGATGGGTATCAACGAAAAATCCCCCCCAAAGTGCCAGACCAACCAATACAGCTATACTGACAATAATCGTTATTTTTATATTGTTTCGCAGAGTTTCTATTATTGAGACGATCATCATAGCACCTGGCTGACAAAATTCATGAAAATATCAGGATAAAAACCTATTATGACGGATATTATGGCCGTACAACAGAGGGGGACCAGCATGGACATAGGTGCCTCCTTTACCCGGTCATAGCTTACGCCGGCCGGAGGCTTGCAGAAAAAGCCCCTGTAAACCACCGGACCGAAATAGCAGACATTGAGCAGTGTACTGGCCAAAAGAATCAGGATAATCCCGAACGAGCCGGCTTCAATCGTTCCCATCAGCAGTTCCCATTTGGTGACAAAACCAGCCACCGGGGGCACACCTATCATACTCAAAGAGGCGATGGCAAAGGCGGCATAGGTGAAGGGCATAGCCTTGCCCAACCCGTCCATTTCCGAGATGTCCTTTTTATGGTGGGCGATCATAATGGCCCCGGCGCAGAAAAAGAGAGTGATTTTGGAAAAGGCATGATTCGCGATATGGACAATCCCGCCCTGGATACCGTGAGGAGTAAGCAGGCAGACGCCCAGGATTATATAGGAGAGCTGGCTGACTGTGGAATAGGCCAGCCTGGCCTTGAGGTTATCCTTGGTTATGGCAATGACCGAGGCCATAATTATGGTAAAGCCTACGATATAGGCGGTGGTGATGCCCAGATTAAGCAGCTCCATGAGGTTTATGCCGAAAACGTAGAGCATCACCCTGACCGTACAAAATACACCGGCCTTGACCACAGCAACGGCATGCAGGAGGGCTGAGACCGGGGTAGGGGCGACCATCGCCCCGGGAAGCCAGTGGTGGAAAGGCATAACCCCGTTTTTGGCAAAACCGAAAAGACAGAAGAAGAAGAGCATTATCACAATTGCAGAACCGGCATCGGCTGGAATAATGCCTGAGTATATATTGTGAGGGAAATCGAGACTGCCGGTCATAACATAGATGATAGCCATGGCCGGCAGGATCAAGCCCTTGGCGGTAGTGGTAAGATAAACCAAGTACTTCCTGCCGCCGCTGTAGGACTCTTTATCCTGATTATGGGCAACCAGGGGATAGGTGCTGATACTTATTACTTCGTAAAACAGGTAAAGGGTGAAGAGGTTATCGCTGAAGGCCACGCCTACCGCACCGAAAATAGCGATTGCGAAACAGGTGTTGAAACGGGTCTGGGAGTGCTCCTTATGAGCCCTCATATAACCCATGGAATAAAAGGCAGCTCCTATCCAAAGAACCGAGGCGATCAGGGCAAAGACCATGGACAGGGCATCAGCCCTGAGACTGACGGTTATCCCCGGCAGTATACGAAAAATCTCATAGAAGTAGGTTTTTCCCGCCAGGACCCCTGGAGACAGGGATAGAATCAGCAAAAAAGTAAAAACAGCCGCCAGAAGCGACCACATCTCCCTGACATTGGGCTTCTTCCCGGAAAAACTGACCAGGCAGGCGCCCAACAGGGGGGTGAGAAGAGCCAAGACAAGTTTGCCTGATGTTATTATTTCTGTTGTGCTTGCTGCAGTAGCGCTGTCCATGGGATATCCTTTACCGCACCTGAAGGTACGTTATGGTAAGGTTAATAACTGAATTATCCATTCAGATCAACCAGATCCTCGGTTTCAATAGACTTGTAATTCCGGTATACACAGATGACTATACTCATGGCTATAGCCGCCTCCGCAGCTGCTATAGCCATAATGAACAAGGTAAATATCTGCCCCACCACAGGTTCAGGTGATGTAAAGCGCTGGAATGCCATAAAATTAACCGAAGCTCCACTCAGAACAAGTTCGGCGGCGATCAGCATACCAATCAATGTCGGCCTTCTGATCATACCGAATATTCCGAAACCGAATAAGAGGGCACCGATTACCAAATATGTTGTCAACTGCGAGCTTAATCCCAGCATTTTTCAACCTGATCTCATTTTTTAGGTTTTAGGTAGAAGGTTCAGGGTTCAGGTAGTAAGCCTAATGTTATTGTTTTACATAAAACCAAACAAAATAAATATCTTACCCTTTCCTACCTTCCCCCGTCTATTACCATATATCTTAACTATCCTTGTCCCGTCCCGCCCTGGCCAGAGCCAGAGAACCTATGATGGCGATAAGCAGAACGATTGACACAAGCTCAAATACCATACTGTATTCGGTAAGCAGGGACAGCCCTATCTGCTTTACCGTTCCCACCTCGCCTGCTCCATCAGCGACTTCCCATTTGGCCGAAACCGCTGCTGTAATCAAGCCCAGGGCAACAGCACCGGCAACAAGGAAGCCCAGAGCGTTGCTCAAGCCCGGGCTTTTCCGTATCAATTTTCCCTCCTCAGGCTCAGCCAGCATTATGGCAAAGGTGATGGTGACACACACCGCGCCAATGTATACCAAAATCTCCATCAAGGCGACAAAAGGACTGCCCAGAAAGTAATAGATTCCGGCCACCCCCACAAAACAGAGGGCGAGTCCGCTCACGCTTCTGATCAGTCTGCGGCTGCAGGTGGCTATGAGGGCACCCACTATAATGAGTCCGGCAAACAGGAGAAACATAACTCCTGCAAAACCTTCCAGTGAAAAAAGTGTAGGATTCATGAACTGTTGTCCTCTTTCGCCGGCTTTTCTTTTTTATCGCCGCCCTCTTCTTCGGGTTCAGCGGGCGTCGGTTCCGGGACACCTTCCGGGTGCAGACGCGTCAACAAATCAAAGATAAAGTCTTCCTTCCGTCTGCTGGCCAGATTGTACTCTCTGGAAAACTGAAGGGCACCCGGCTTGCAGTTCTCTACACACTGACCACAGAGACTGCAGGTAGTAAAATCCAGAGTGTATTCGGTAAGGACCTTGCCCTTGACCCCTTCCCTTTTCTCTCCCTTGACCGTTATGCAGTTGGAAGGACAATTTTTCTGGCACATACCGCAGACTATGCAGCGGTGAGTCCCTGTTTCCGGGTCCCTGACCAATTCAATATGTCCCCGGTAACGAGGGGTCATTGTAAGTGATTCCCAGGGATACTGAAGCGTTACAGTAGGCTTGAAAAACTGGCGAATGGTTATACCCATTCCTACAACCAGGCTCTTGCCCCCGACTATAAGATCATTGATGTATTTAGACATAATCAAAACACCTTGAGAAACGCGGCGGTCAGTATCAGATTCAGCAGGGCAACAGGGATCAGATACATCCAGGAGAGATTCAAAAGTCCCCAGACCGTCACCCTGGGATAAGTCCATCTAATCCAGACAAAGACCCAGATCAATAGGTAAGTCTTTATTAAAAACCAATGGATACCGGGATATAAACCAAAAGGACAATGCCACCCCCCCAAAAACAGGATGGTGGTGACACAGCAGCCTATTACTATATGACCGTATTCCCCCATCATGAAGAGCCCGAAACCCATCCCGGAATACTCGGTATGAAACCCGGCTATCAGCTCACTTTCCGCTTCGCCCAGATCGAACGGGGCCCGATTAGTCTCAGCTACACTGCAGATAAAGAAAATCAGAAAGGAGACCGGCATCAGTATGGAATTATCCAGGCGCAAAAAGTTCCAGTTGATTATAGTGCCGGCCTGCTGGTTAACAATCTCGCTGAGATTCATAGTTCCGGTGGCCATCACCACGGTAATTGCGGTGAGTAGCATAGGGATTTCATAGGCAATATTCTGCGAAACCGCCCTGGTCGCGGAAATAAGGGCATATTTATTCCGGGAGGCCCAGCCTCCCAAGAGCAGGGAAAGGGCTCCAAGAGATGCAAAGGCAAAAATCAGCAACAACCCTAAATTAATGTCCCGGGCTACAATTCCTTCATCGAAAGGAATAACCACAAAACTCATTAACACCGGCACCATGGTAATAATCGGCGCTATCATAAAAAGGGGGCGGTCAGCCCGACACGGAACATGGAGCTGTTTGGACATGAGTTTGAGACCGTCTGCCAAGGGCTGAAGAAGACCGAAAGGACCTGATTCCTTCAGGGCTGTTCTATTCTGGATCCGGCCTGCACCCTTCCTTTCCACCCAGCCGAGCCAGGCTAGATTAACGCCTACAAAAGCGGATATGCAGACTAAATATGTTATTATCCGCAGAAATTCTTCCATGGCAGTTATTCCTCTTCAGGGTTAAAAGTACCGGGTTAAAGAATTCGGGGTTCCCGATCCTGAATTTTTAAATATTCCCTATTCCACACTCCCCACTTCCCAACTCAGGTCACCGGTCAATTTCCGGGATAACCAAATCCAGACTACCCATAAAAGCCAGGGCGTTGGCAAAGAGCATTCCCTGACTGGCCTCTTCAAAGAGACTCAGATTGGAATAGGTGGGGGATCTGATTTTAAGGCGGTAAGGAGTATTGGTCCCCTGACTGACCGCCCGCAGGGCGAAAGTACCCCGGGCCGCCTCTACCGCGAAATAATAGTCACCTTCAGGCGGCTTGATCATTTTGGGGGCCTTTTTAGGCATAACCGGGCCCTCAGGCAGCTTATCCAGGGCCTGCTCCACAATACGCATAGACTGTTCAATCTCGTCCATCCGTACCATATAGCGGGCCATGGAGTCCCCTTCCTCATAGACCGGAATATCAAAATCAAACTCAGGATAAACCGAGTAGGGCTCATTTTTGCGGATATCAAACTGCACCCCGGAGCCGCGCAGTACCGGCCCTGAGGCCCCATATCTCCGGCACATTTCCGCGGATACTGGCCCCACACCTTCCAGACGTTTCCGGAGAATAATATTTTTGGTGACCAGGTTGTGATACATAGGCATCCGGGAACGCAAACGGGCGATAAACTCCCTGACCCCGGCTTTGAAGGACTCCTCGTCATCCAGGTCGTTATAGACCCCGCCGAACCTGAAGTAACAGTATGTAAGCCTGGAGCCGGTCACCGATTCCAAAAGATCCAGGAGCCTCTCCCTGTCATCGAGAGCATAGAGAAGGGGAGTAAATCCCCCCAGATCCAGCAGAAATGCCCCGAACCAAAAAATATGACTCTGAATCCTGTTCAGCTCCACCATGATGACGCGCAGGTATTCCGCCCTTTCCGGCACCTCTATCCCTGCCGCCCTCTCTACCAGGGCGACATGGCCGTGATTATAGGACAAGGCTGACAGGTAATCCATACGGGCCGGATTGGGCAGGAACTGGGACCATGTCCTGTTTTCCCCCATCTTTTCATGCATACGATGGATATATCCCAATACCGGTTCCGCCCTGACCACATATTCACCGTCCATGGTGAGTTTAAGCCTCAAAACCCCGTGAGTGGCGGGATGCTGGGGACCAAGATTGAGATCGAAGGTTTCGTGATACTGACTTTGGGCAAGTCTGCTCATGGCTTAAAGTCCTTACGTAGGGGATGGAAATCAGCGTCTTCCGGCAGCAGAAAACGAGTAAGCTGGGGATGACCGGTGAAATTTATCCCCAGAAGATCCCAGGTTTCCCGCTCATGCCAGTTGGCCCCGGCAAAGATGCCGGAGACGGTGGGGATATCAGGCTGATCCCGGTCGACCAGGGCCCGGACAACAATTCGGAAAAGCTCTTCACCGGGATCATATAAGGCATAATCATATATGACTTCAAACTTGTTCTGCTTGATCCAGTCGACTCCGGTTACAGCTTCCAGGGTCAAGCCGGACCTTTGCATAATTTCTGCAGCAGCGACTACCTGATCAACGGGCAACAGGACATCAAGATGAAAGCCACGCGCTTGGTGGTCAAGGGTAAGAACCCCGGGTTCCCGGGTCTTTTCTTCTTTTTCCTCTTTCTTCTCACTTTCACCCTGCTCTCCCTCCGAGGCTTTTCCCTCTTTTCCTGTTGCGACCTCTTCTTCAGGAGCAGCGGCAGCTCTGCCTTCGGGCACCAAAGCCTCCAGTTCTTTCTGCACCTTAGCCCTGTCCATCACACTGCCTCCACACGCGGCCAGCGGCGCTTACCGGTAATTTTTTCTTCAAGCTCCATAATTGCCTCGAACAAAGCCTCGGGCCTGGGTGGGCAGCCGGGGATGTAGACATCCACAGGTAGAAAGGTATCCACCCCCTCAACCACATTGTACTGGCCCTCATAAACAAAAGGGCCACCGGAGATAGCACAGTTGCCCATGGCTATGACCCATTTGGGCTCCATCATCTGGTCGTAGAGTGTCTTTACCGCAGGATACATTTTCTTGTTGACGGTCCCGGCGACGATCATGACATCACTTTGTCTGGGAGAAGGCCGAAAGACCTCAGCCCCGAAACGGGCAAGATCAAAACGGGGTCCTCCGGACGCCATCATTTCAATGGCGCAACAGGCAAGCCCGAAGGTCATGGGCCAAAGTGAGTTGGCCCGTCCCAGATTGAGCAACTTTTCAAGGGGGGCAAACTGAACTATAGACGAAGGGACTACTGATGATGGTATATTTTCCGTTCCCACTTAAACACTCCCTTTTTCCAGGCATAAACTAATGCCAGCGACAGTATTCCCACAAAAATGAAAATCTCGATAAAATCCCGGGCAATGAAGGCCGGATCATTGTAGGCCATAGCTACCGGAAAGAGAAAGAGGATTTCCACATCAAAGGCAAGAAACATCAGGGCATATAGATAAAAAATGATTCCGTAGCGAATCCAGGCATCACCAATGGGAGGCATCCCACATTCAATAAACTGGTCGGTTTTTCCGGTGGTGCTGCGGGTTGTGCGGGGCGATAAAAGATGGGCAATAACAATTGGCCCCAGAGCGAAGGACAGACCAAGGATGGTAAAATATGTAAGATAAAGCAGATCAAGGAGTGATTGTTCCGGCACTACTACCTCCCCACTAAAAATTTGGTCCAGCTGTTTTTAGTAAAAAGTGATACCCGGCCAGCCTGTAATTGTCAAGAATAAAAATGAATCTGCATTCATTTCTGTTCCCCCTGCCTGTCCTGCAAGACAGTTAACAGGCGCTCATGGATATTATCAAAACCGCCGTTGGACAGTACAGCCACGACATCACCAGCCTTAAGCGAGGTATACAGATAACCGACAATATCTTCTGTATCGGCGAAGCAGCGGGCCCTGATCCCCTGTTTATTTAAATCATCGACCAGCTTTTGAGCGGAAAAAAGTTGCTCCCCGGGCCCCAGATTAAGGGGATCCGGCTCCTTAATCACGACTTCAGCCGCCTTGGCAAAGACCCGGACATAATCCTCCTGAAAAACGGCCCTGCGGCTGGAATTGGTGCGGGGCTCAAAAACAGCCACCAACTGTCTGCCCTTATAGGCCAGAGAAAGGGAGTCCAGAGTCTCCCGGACCGCAGTGGGATGGTGGGCAAAATCATCAATCACTGTAATACCATCCACTTCACCCCTTACCTCCTGGCGGCGGCGAACCCCTTCAAAAAGCGGCAGCTGCTCCTCTATGACCCCGGCAGATACCCCGAGACGGTCCAGAACTGCGACTGTCGCCAGACAGTTTAAGGCATTGTGACGGCCGATCATCTTGATGAAAAGATCACCGTAAAAGGTATTTCCCCTCAAGACCCGGAAATAAGTGCCCTCCCCGCTCACCCTGACATCCCTTAGCGACCAGTCCAGCCCGGAATCAGTGCCGTAGCCCAGGACGCGACAATCCGCGGCGGCGGCAAGCTCCCGGACTACCGGATCATCCAGACAGGCGACCAGACAGCCGTGAGGCGGGATAAGCCCTATGAATCGCCGAAAAGCATTTTTTATTTCTTCCAGGGAAGAATAAATATCAGCATGATCATACTCAATACTGGTAATCACTCCTATTTCAGGGCGGTAATGGAGGAACTTGGGCCCCTTATCAAAAAAGGCGGTATCATACTCGTCTCCCTCCACCACGAAATAGTTGCCCTCACCGATCAGAAAATTGCTGCCGAAAGCCCGGACAATCCCTCCGATCAGAAAGCCCGGGTCCAATCCGAGTCCATGCATTACGGTAACAAGCAGAGAAGCGGTAGTGGTCTTGCCGTGGGTTCCGCTTATCACCACGGGGGTTCTGCCACGGAGAAAAAAATGGCCCAGGGCCTGGGGGAAGGAAACATAAGGAACGGCCATATCCTGAAGAGCCATGGCTTCAGGATTGTCACGTCTAATGACATTACCGACAATAGCCAAATCAGGAGGAGGAAGGAGGTTATCCGGCTGATAGCCTTCCATAACTTCGATACCCTCTGCCGCCAGAAAATGACTCATCGGTGGATAAACCTGATGGTCAGAACCGGTAACCAGAAAACCTTTTTTTTTCAAAAGGCCGGCCATGGCCGCCATTCCGGTGCCCCCTATCCCCATCAGATGGACCCGGGAAATATCTTCGGGAATATAATTGAGAGATGCGGTCAACAGTAGTTGATTATTGTTGATGAATAGCTTTCACCCCTGCCAGACACAGATCAAAGGAAGACGTGGGGGCAAATAACTTGAGAAAGGTAAGTAAGTTGGTGGAGCTAAGCGGGATCGAACCGCTGACCTCTTGAATGC
>JBKHJR010000081.1:0-7817 GCA_046537975.1 Desulfurivibrionaceae bacterium | reverse complement strand
TATCTCCGCTCTCTTTCAAGCGGACGGAAGCCCGGCTTTGCCAGGCAAACAAAAGCCGGAACAACCCGTTAAAGGGGTGTCCCGGCAACTTCAGATCCAAAATTCACAACTTCTCAGTTCAGGGCTCTTGGATCCAGCCCTGAGCTTTGAACTAAGCTCTTCATTTACTTAACTTCCTCATAATCAGCATCAACTACATCTTCATCTTCGCCCTTTCCTGAGCCTTCACCGGCTGTTCCACCGCCGGCTTCGCCGGCTGCGCCTCCGGCCTGCTCCTGGGAGGCCTGGGAATACATGGTTTCAGCCAGCTTATGGGAGGCTTGGGACAATTCATCGGTCGCCGACTTGATGGCCTGAGCATCGTCTTCTTCCATTGTCTTCTTCAGCTTCTCAATAGCTGATTCAATATTAGACTTGGTTTCGCTGTCCACTTTATCTCCCACTTCCCGGAGGCTTTTCTCAGTGCTATATATCAGAGAATCGGCATTATTTCTGGCCTCAATAAGCTCTTTCCGTTTCCTGTCCTCTTCAGCATGCTTTTCCGCATCCTGCTGCATCTTCTCGATCTCTTCCTCAGAAAGACCGCTGGAAGCAGTAATTCTAATGGACTGTTCTTTACCGGTTCCCAGATCTTTTGCAGAAACATGAAGAATACCGTTGGCATCCAGATCGAAAGTCACCTCTATCTGGGGTACACCCCGGGGAGCAGGCGGAATATCGGTGAGTTCAAAACGGCCGATGGTCTTGTTGTCAGCAGCCATCTCCCGCTCTCCCTGAACGACATGGATGGATACCGCCGGCTGGTTGTCCGCTGCAGTGGAGAAAATCTGACTCTTCTTGGTGGGAACCGTGGTGTTCTTTTCAATGAGCTTGGTAGTTACTCCGCCCAGGGTCTCAATACCCAGGGAGAGAGGGGTAACATCAAGCAGAAGGACGTCTTTTACATCCCCCTGCAGTACACCGGCCTGGATAGCCGCCCCTATAGCAACGACCTCGTCAGGGTTAACGCCTTTATGGGGGTCCTTGCCGAAAATCGACTTGACCTTTTCCTGAACCTTGGGCATCCGGGTCATGCCACCAACCAGAATAACCTCGTCTATGTCGGAAGCAGAAAGACCTGCATCCTGGAGTGCGGTTCGACACGGTCCCATCGTCCTCTCAATCAGATCGTCGACCAGGGATTCCAGTTTGGATCTGGTCAGTTTGAGGTTCAAATGTTTGGGACCGGTGGCGTCTGCGGTGATAAAGGGAAGATTGATTTCGGTCTCCATGGTGCTGGAGAGTTCCTTCTTGGCCTTTTCCCCTTCTTCTTTCAGCCTCTGCAGGGCCATTTTGTCGTTACGCAGGTCAATCCCCTGCTCACGCTTGAACTCGTCTGCGAGCCAGTTGACAATCTGCATATCAAAGTCTTCACCACCGAGGAAAGTATCCCCGTTAGTGGATTTAACCTCAAACACCCCATCGCCTATTTCCAGAATGGAGATATCAAATGTTCCACCGCCAAGGTCGAATACGGCAATTTTTTCATCTCCTTTTTTATCAAGACCATAAGCCAGGGAGGCTGCAGTAGGCTCATTGATAATTCTCTGAACATTGAGACCGGCAATTCTACCCGCGTCCTTGGTAGCCTGTCTCTGATTATCGTTGAAGTAGGCGGGCACTGTTACAATGGCGTCGGTCACTTCCTCGCCCAGATAATCTTCTGCTGTCTGCTTCATCTTGCCAAGGACCATGGCGGAGAGTTCCGCGGGAGAGTACTGTTTACCCTGTACCTCAATTTCGGGAGCTCCCTCTTTACCCTTGACAATCTTAAAAGGGCTGATCTCTATTGACTTTTGAACCTCGGCATCGGAAAAATTACGACCTATGAGCCGTTTCATGGCAAAAAGGGTGTTAGTGGGATTTGTCACCGACTGGCGCTTGGCAACCTGGCCCACCATGCGCTCACCGCTATCGGAGAATGCCACAACGGAAGGCGTCGTATTACTACCCTCGGCATTGGCGATTACCTTTGCCTCCTTGCCTTCCATCACTGCAACACACGAATTAGTTGTTCCCAGATCAATTCCTATAGTTTTACCCATTTTTCAACTCCTCTCTATTATCTTATGTGGATAGTCTTGTTCAAAAACTATTTCTTTACTCATTCTTGGCAACTACGACCTTGGCTGGTCTCAGCAGCCGGTCCTTATACATATAACCTTTCTGAAACTCCCTGTAGACGGTATTATGGTCGACATCGGTTGTCTCTTCCATGGTCAGGGCCTCATGGTGATTGGGATCAAAGGGCTCTCCGATACTCTCTATGGGGGTTACTTCAAATTTTTCCAGAGTTGTCATTAACCCCTTATAGGTTAACTCTACCCCCTCATAAAAATCCTTAAAATCGGAGTTATCTTTACCCTGCTCAAGAGCCCTTTCCAGATTATCCACGACAGGCAAAAGCTCCTTCAGGACATTTTCTTCGGCATATTTAAGGGCGGTAGCCCGTTCCCGTTCCAGACGTCTTTTATAATTTTCAAACTCAGCGGCTTGTCGCAGAAATTTTTCTTTTTCAGCAGCCAGTTCCTCTTTCAACTTATCTATTGTATCCCCTTCCTCAGATTCCTCAATTTCTTCTGCTTCCACCTGCTCAAATCCTTCAGTATCGGCCGGTTCTGCCGCCTCTTCCACTTCTTCTGCCTCCAGGATTTCTTCACCGGCATTTACTTCCACATTCTGTTTTTCGTCGATATTATCTTTTTTTGACACCGATCAGCCTCCCCATCTATATTAAAAAAACAATTATTTTTTTCACTTCAGGGCTTAAATTCCGATAAATTAAATGGAAACCTTAAGCAAGAAACCGTCTTCATTCAAATCTCAAATATATACTGAAACGCCAGAACCTGAGTAATAACTTATTCCCGTTTCCGGCCTCTGAACGGTTTTACGCTGTCTGTTTGAAAAGTACACTAAGTACGCTCATTTTGAATGTCAAGACAGTGGCAAATATTTGCCTCCCGGATTAAGCGGTCCAAAATTCAGGCTTCAGGGTTTTAAAACCCCCTGTATCCAAGGTTATATCGCTTGGCGGGAATACCCGGAACACAGAGCTTTTACATATCATAAAGGATTTTTATCATGTCCAAGAAACTGATCATCTGTTCATTTATTTTTCTGGGCTTAATTTTCCTGGTTATGCCTACTTGGGGGAAGAATATGCATCCTTCCCTTAAAAAGAGAGTGGGTATCCCGCCATTCAAGGTTATCCGGAAAATTCTTGCTACCAATCTCCCTGAAACTACAACAGAAAAACACTTCCAAGAAGGAGCCGCCCCTTATCTGACCTGGCTTGCAGACTCCGAACCAAGACTCAGTTCCAGCTTCATCCTGCCCGACGGAAGGCAAATGATAACGGTGCGCAATCCAGGAGGCCAGCTTGCAATAAGTTTAGGCTCCCTGAATTACGGGATCTGCGAACTTCATACTCCTGTTCTTTTAATTACCGGGGTTGCGGACAGCAGACACGTGAACTCCTACCTCCAGGGTTATCATGATTTAGACAGATTCCTCCGTCTGGACCTGGACCATTTGCATCCGGCCCTTAACAGGGAAGCCGAAATCAACCTTGAACAGGAAAGTCCGGCGGAAAAACTGCTGCGTCTGGTGGAGACCAATGTCGATTATCAGGTTGAACAGGCGATAAGATACTATCGGGAGAGAATAGAGGACGGAAGGCTGGTGGTTATCGGCTCTGTTTTTGATACCGCTAACCACTACAAAAAGGGCAAAAACAAACTTATCATTACAAATATAAACAGCAAAAAAGGGGAGGAAATGTGGGATCTGCGCCTGATAAGGCAGCTTAAGCCCGAATTGCGTCAGTATATCAAGAAAGAGTAAAGATAAAATCTAAATCAAGAAGATAACAAGAAAAAGGGTGGACAAGGCTGAAGAAGGGCATCGGTCAGCTCTTCCCCTCTTCAGGCCTTTGAGATTGTAGCTGAATAATTCTGTTTATGATGATCGTACGTTGTCAGAGGCTCAGGAATCAAGGTAGAGCCTGATCCTGTCAGCTACGGTTTGAAAAACCTGCCTGAAGGTCTCTTCATCTCTCTCCAGAAGAGTTATGCGGAAGCCCTGAAGATCGGTGGCGAACGAACTCAAAGGGACCACACATATTCCTGTAGAACCAAGCAGATAGTAGACAAAACGTTTGTCCATACTTACCCCCGGTCCTGAAACCAGAGCCTCTATTTCCTTTCTGATCGCTTCATTTTCGATGGGCAGAGTCTGTTTCTCGTTGAGCACCCCTTCCTCAAAAACAACGCTCATGTAGAAGGCGCCGTTAGACTGATTAACCAGAATTCCCTCAATATTATTCAGATACTCATAGGCAATTATAGAGCACTTTTCGTACCGGGACAACCGTTCGGCCAGATAGCCAGGATATTCAGGATGGCTGACTATCCTGGGGATCGCGGTCTGAGGCAGGGTGGTGGAACAGACCTCCACCATCTTGGCATTAAGGATGGAATTCACATATTTTTCAAACATGGGGTCATTATGGGCGTTGTAGATTTCCACCCAGCCGCAACGGGATCCCGGCCAAGGCATTTCCTTGGAAATTCCCTTCAGGGCAAGGGCAGGAACTTCACCGATAATGTCGGAAATCGGCACGGTGGATAAACCGTTATAGACCATATTATGATAGACCTCGTCACAGATAATAAAGAGCTGGTATCGTCGGGCAAGATCTATCATGCCTCTGAGGATCTCCTCCGGGTAAACGGCACCGGTAGGGTTATCAGGATTTATAATCAGGATACCGGCTACAGCCGGATTATACTTGATCCTTTTTTCCAGATCATCAAGATCAGGATACCAGTTGTTATGGGGATTGAGTGCATATGATACCGGATGGTCCCCGGCATGAGCAGCTTCTGCCGAGGAATGAGTGGTATAGCTGGGAGTGGGGACCACCACCCTGGCTGTCCTTTTCAGAAAGCCAAATACCTTGGAAATAGCGTCACCCAAGCCGTTGAAAAAAATAATATCCTCCGCGGTCAACTTAACTCCGCCGCGACTGTTGGTTCTATCGGCTATAAACTGCCTGGCCTCCAGCACCCCTTTGGTGGGACAATAGCCATATGTGGCATCTTCCATTGCCAGATCAGCTACAATATCCTTCATCCACTGAGGAATAACTTCACCTTTGGCCACGGGATCCCCAATATTTTCCCAATGGACTTTCATCCCGTGACTTTGCAGCTTCAAACCAACATTAACAATATTCCGGATCTCATAGGTCAGCTCACCTGCACCTATATGGACAATATCTGTTCTCATAACGATTCCCAGTAAATTTTGAAATACTGATGCCGTTTGCCTACCTGTACACCTTGTACGCCCCCTACACTCACACCAGGCATTCAGCTATTTCCCCCATCCCGCATCTTTAGGACATAGGGGCTTCCGCATAATGCTATAACCCCTAACCAGCCTTTTTGAAAAGAACCGGTATTGCGTCAATAATCCCCCTGCTCTGACTTTTTATCCTTAATTGGATACCACAGCCATCCGGTCAAGTCAAATCGCCCTTAAGTTTTACCGGTAAAAATGAAATAAGGAGACCGTGTTTAACAAGTCTTGTAATTAGAGTGGGCAACAGAAGATACAGCCGGCTAATAGCGGCTACAACGAACCATTAAAATGTGCTCTTACTGGTGCCCCAGAAACAATGGTTGAGGAAGGACAGAGACCCTTTCAGCCCTCGCCTGCATCTTGCAAGGGCTTCCGGCTTGAAGCTCTGCTTAAACGGGAATCCCGCCGGACCTTGTTCACTATATTCTGTCACCCTGCCCCCCCTATGGTTCTGTGCGGAAGAGCCCACCGGGATCAGCCGCGGGGGCCAATCCCCACGGCTGTCATCTTTCGTCTATAGGGACAAATTTGCGCCGGGTGGGACCGATATATACCTGGCGGGGACGACCGATCCGCCAGTTGGGGTCATCACGCATCTCTTTCCAATGGGCGATCCAGCCTGGCAGCCGCCCCAGAGCGAACATCACGGTAAACATATTGTTGGGGATACCAATGGCCCTATAGATTATACCACTGTAAAAATCCACATTAGGATAGAGATTACGCTCTATAAAGTACTCATCGCGTAAAACCACCTCTTCAATTTCCCGGGCTATATCCAGGAGCGGATCCGATTCCCTTCCCAGGGCGGCAAGGACCTTGTCACAGGTCTCCTTAATAATCCGGCAGCGGGGATCAACAGTCTTATAAACCCGGTGCCCAAAACCAACCAGACGGAACGGATCCTCCGGATTCTTGGCCTTATCTATATATTTTTTGTAATTGCCGCCCTCACGATAAATTTCTTCCAGCATTTCAATCACTGCCTGATTGGCCCCCCCATGAAGAGGCCCCCACAGAGCGCTTATCCCGGCTGAAACCGAAGCGTAGAGATTAACCCGGGCACTGCCAACCAGGCGCACTGCAGAAGTTGAACAGTTCTGCTCATGATCGGCATGCAGAATTAACAGCTTATTAAGGGCGTCCACTATCTCATCGTCCACTTCATAAGGATTTACCGGGGAATCGAACATCATGTGCAGGAAGTTGGCGCAGTATGTATAGTCATGCCTGGGATAAACCACCGGTCTGCCCAGGGAACGCTTATAGGAAAAGGCCGCAATGGTCCGCACCTTGGAGAGAAGCCGGGCCGCCATTATCTCGTAACTCTCAAAATCATCATCACGTTCCAGCTCAGGATAAAAATTGCACAGAGTATTTACCATGGTTGCCAGAATGGACATCGGCGGCGAATTAGGAGGGAAACGATCGAAAAAATGAATCATATCCTCGTGGATCAAAGCATATCTGCCCAGCAGGTATTTAATACGGGTTAACTCTTCGTAGTTGGGCAGGTGACCGTAAAGCAGGAGATGGGCTATTTCGACAAAACTACAGTTTTCCGCAAGATCCTCTATAGGATACCCCCGGTAATTCAGGATCCCTTTCTCTCCGTTTAAAAAGGTTATAGCACTGGAACAGGATCCGGTGTTATTGAAACCGTTGTCCAGGGTGATATAACCGGTCCGGGTCATCAATGACCGGATATCAATGGCCCTTTCCCCTTCCGAACCTTGAATTACCGGTAAGTAATGACTTTCACCATCAATTTTCAATTCCGCGGTTTTATTGGTTATAAAATCGTCAATCATATGCTCACACTTGTTTTAAGTTATGTTGTTCTGTACTGCAGAGATTGTTCTCTAACCTGACCAAGCACCAACTTAATTCCCCCTGATTTGAACCTTAAGCGTTTTAAAGGGGGTTGTTATTCATTCATATTGTTCTTATCTTATCAGATGACAAACATAACCCAAATTGAATGATTTTCAAGCCTGTCCGGGGCCCAACCCATAATTAGCGTCTATACTCCTTATCGGGACTTGAAGGCCCGGAAGGTATTAAATTTGGGAGACTATCCTAAGCATAACTTTCTTATAATATAATACACACTTCTCGGAAAAAGCCGGGAAAGCCAAGTAAGTTCCGTGAAAGCCTGTTTTCAAGAATATAAAAATAATATAATTATCAGCCGTTTTTTTCAATGCTTTTAATAACTACTCCATTATCTCAGCAGAATAGAATAAATGCCA
Organism: Desulfurivibrionaceae bacterium; assembly: GCA_046537975.1. GTDB lineage: Bacteria > Desulfobacterota > Desulfobulbia > Desulfobulbales > SURF-16 > JAWLDV01. The sequence goes on along the minus strand of JBKHJR010000081.1, from coordinate 159 downwards.
TTTGGGTCTATCTACCATAACCGCCTTAAAATCTTCCAGGAAGAAGTAAGCCTATACCCGGTATCCTGTGAAAAACTGGCCAGGGGGCGAAGCGACCTGGAATGGCTGGATGCAGTGCTTGAAGCAGGGGTCCGGATAGTACAATTGAGAGATAAAGTC
>JBKHJR010000034.1:0-29734 GCA_046537975.1 Desulfurivibrionaceae bacterium | reverse complement strand
GGATATGGCTACCGACGGCGGAGCCAAGCAGTCTGTCTTCAACAAACTTATCGAATGCTGGGAAGCTGCAACCAATAAAACCGAGTTATGGCCTCTTGCCCTGTCAGTGATCGAATGTCCCGACAATAACGTGGGAACCTGCGAAGAGGTCAGGGGCCTTGTTTATGTGAATGTGGTCTGGATCACCGAAGGAGGTGAAGATCCCGGTTATAAAAACGCTCCCACGGAGATGGATAGCTGGAGTTATCCGGCAGATGAGGACAATACCAACGGCGAGGAGAGATGGTCATCCTTTGTGGATCATTTCAGCCTTAAGAATGCTGATGGATCGGATGCCCCATATCAGAAGAAATCCATCTATTTCCTGCCGGACTGCACTCCTCACGAACCAAAGGGAACGACCGGTGGAGAAAATTTCGGTGTTATGGCTGAAATCCCGGTGCTGGTCAATCGGCCTAATGACAACTAACTTAGCTGCAAAAATGAAAACCTTGCATATCCAAACACAAATAAGCGAACCGGAACTGTCATCCTCTGTCAGGGAATATCTCAACACCCTTGCCGGTGTTGAGATAATGGACGGGGGGACGGCAGCCGGTCTTAAAGGGACAAAGCCGGAAATCGTCATCATCGATGAATATTCCAGGAACGGAGCCGTCTTCGAGGTTCTGGCAAACTACAGGCAAGAGTTCCCCAACTCGAGTGTCTTTCTGATTTCAGATATCAAATCGACGGAACACATAGTCAAAACCATCAAAGCCGGTGCTTCTGAATATTTTAACCTTCCTGTGGATTTTGAAAGCCTGGGAAAAAGCATAGAGGAAATACGCGCCGCCTCCCTATCCGCGGCTAAGGGGCGGTATGCGGATATTTACAGTTTCATCAGCAGCAAAGGCGGTCTCGGGGCCACAGTCCTTGCGGTCAACACCGCCTCCGCCCTGGCCGACGATAATAAAAAGGAAGTGGCACTCTGCGACCTGAGCCTGCAGTCCGGCGACAGCGCGGTTTTCCTCGATCTCGTGCCGACAGCCACTATCGCCGATTTGACCCGCAATCTCAACCGGCTTGATGACTCCCTGATCAAGAACACCTTGATCCGCCACTCCTGTGGTCTTGATCTGCTGGCCGCACCCGGGGAGGGAAATGATGATTCCGGAACCGGGGAAGAAACCGAGGTAGTCATCAAGCATGTTGCCGGCCTCTATCAGAAAACAGTAGTGGACTGCCCTTCAACCATGGTAATGAGACAGACCCTCAAGACACTTAAGCGATCAACGAAGGTCTTCATAGTTCTGGACTTATCCATTCCCGCCATCCGCAATGCTGGCAGGCTCGCCAATCACCTCAGGCAGGGGGGAATACAGGAAGAACAACTGGAATTCGTGGTCAACCGTTATACCAAGAACAGCGCCATTTCCGTCAAAGAGGCGGACAGGAACCTGGGCAAGCCTGTTTTCTGGATATTCCCGAATTCCTACGCGGAAATATTTTCTTCCATCACCAACGGTTCTCCGCTGGTTTATTCACAGCCCAGGTCCGTATTCGCCAAAAGCATCCGGGGCTTTCTCAAAAAACTTCAGGACACCGAAGCAGATAAGGATTACCGGGGCATTAAAACACTGTTCAAGGGCATAGTTTAAGGAGGTTTAATCGATGGCTTCAGACAAAGCAGAAAGAAAAACAAATATACAGAATTTAAAAATGAACCAGCCTGAGCCGTCCAGAGATTCCGGTAAGGACCAGTCATACTATGACATCAAGCAGAAAGTCCATTCCCGGGTCATAGAGGAAATCAATCTGACCGCCCTTGACAGCATGCCGCCGGAAGAGGTCAGGCCGGAAGTCAACAAGATCGTAGAATCATTCATAAATGATGAAAAGGTTCTCCTTAACTATCAGGAAAGGGAATCCCTGATCAGTGAAATTGCCGATGAGATCCTGGGATTGGGGCCGCTTGAAGAACTGCTCAAGGACCCCAGTGTCTCCGATATCCTCTGCAACAGCTATAAAGATGTCTACGTTGAACGGCACGGCAAAATAATGAAAACAGATGTCCGATTCTCAGACAATGCCCATCTGATGAATATCATTGACCGCATTATTTCGCCCCTGGGCCGCAGAATCGACGAATCATCCCCCATGGTTGATGCCAGGCTGTCCGACGGCTCCCGGGTCAATGCCGTTATCCCTCCCCTGGCAATTGACGGTCCCATGCTTTCCATCCGCCGATTTTCCCTGGACCCTCTGAAAATGAGGGACCTCATCGAATTCGAATCCCTGACTCCTGAGATTGCCGATTTTGTCTCCAAATGCGTCAAAGCGAAACTTAATATCATGATCTCCGGAGGTACCGGCTCAGGAAAGACAACCTTTCTCAACATTCTTTCCAGCAATATCCCGGAAGGCGAACGTATAGTCACCATCGAAGATTCCGCCGAATTACAGCTCCAGCAGGGACACGTGGTGCGGCTGGAGACCAGGCCTCCCAGCGTAGAGGGTACAGGCATGGTCAACCAGAGGGATCTGGTCCGGAACAGTCTCAGGATGAGGCCGGACCGGATCATCATCGGCGAGGTCCGGGGGGCGGAAGCCTTTGACATGCTGCAGGCCATGAATACCGGACATGAGGGTTCGCTCACCACCATTCACGCCAACAGCACCCGCGACTCCCTGATCCGCCTCGAATCCATGATCATGATGACCGGCATCGATCTGCCGGAAAAATCCATGCGCTTTATGGTTTCCTCCGCAATCGACATGATCATTCAGATCGGCAGGATGCAGGACGGGAAACGCAAGCTCCTGTCCGTCACCGAAGTAGTTGGAATGGAAGGGGATGTAGTAACGCTGCAGGACATTTTCGTTTTCCGGAAAGAAGGTATTGACAGGGAAGGCAATGTAGTAGGCCGGTTCCAGCCCACGGGGATCCGTCCCCATTTTGTCGAAAAGCTGGAACTCGCCGGTGAAGAAGTACCGGAAGACCTTTTCAATTTCAACACCCTGGAATAAAGGCGGTGAAATAATGGTACAACACCAGCAGCTTGTGATACTCGGGCTTATCTTTCTATTTGCCGTCCTGTTTTTTCTCTTCATATTTCTTGTCTGGTCGGAGAGCAATATCAGGAAAAGGCGCATCGTGCGAAAGCGTCTGCTCTATCTTTCCGCCGGGGGCAATCACGGCCTGGAACGGCTGAATATCTACCGGAAACAGGCCCTGAAAGACAGCAAGGGCCTTGACCGGCTCCTTCTCAGCCTGCCCCGGATCAAAAGCCTCGACCGTCTGCTGCTGCGAAGCGGGATACCGCTTAACGCCTTCGGCTTCATTCTTCTTACAGCTCTCATGGCACTTGGAGGCGCGGCAGGCGGCTACATTTTTCTCAGCGGCCACACCGCCGCCGCCCTGGGAGCCATCTGCGCCTTTCTTCCTTACTTCAGCCTCAGGATAAGAGAAAAAGCCTTTCTGAATCAGTTCACCGAGCAGCTCCCCGAGGCTGTCGATCTCCTGGCCCGGGCCCTCCGCTCCGGCCACAGCCTTACTTCAGGATTCGGCATGCTGGAGGAGGAGATGGAAGATCCGCTAAAATCGGAATTCGCCGCAGTGGTAGACGAAATCAAACTGGGACTCACCCTCAAGGAAGCCCTGGACAACCTCAGTCAGCGGATTCCAGACAACGATCTCAGATTTTTTACAGTTGCCGTCACTCTCCAGAAAGAGACCGGGGGCAATCTCACCGAAATCCTGGACAAGATCAGCCGGTTGATAAGGGAACGCGTTCAATTCAAAAGGCACGTCAAAACCATGACCGCAGAGGGCAGGCTCTCCGCCATTATCCTCCTTGCCCTGCCGGTGTTCATGTTTGCCTATGTTTATATGGTTAATTATGATTACATCTCGCTGTTGTGGACTGATAAAACAGGATACTTCCTATTGACCGGGGCCCTCGTGATGATGGGCCTTGGCGCAATTATGATCAAAAAAATAACCAGCATAGAGGTATAGACAATCTCCATGAACGCCTTAAGTGTTTATTTATCCAAACTTCAGGGCAATGCGGATTACCTGCTGGTCCTGGTTTTCATTTTCCTGGCGTCTGCCGCCCTGTTTGGAGGAGGTCTCTACTTCCTGATGAGGCAGAATTTCATAACCTCCAGGCTGAACCGCTTCAGCAGCACCGGGAATAAAAATCGATCCGTTAACAGGTCCTTACTGCTCAACGAGGAAGAAAAGGGATGGTCGGCAAAGCTCATCAAAACCCTTGCCGGAATACACAACCCCAAAGAGGAAAAGGCCGTCCACAATATCAAGCTTAAACTGGTACGGGCCGGTCTGCGCACCAGAAAGGCCTACCGCTATTACCTGGCCTCCAAGGCTGCCTCCGCCTGTATTCCCCCGCTTATCTACCTGCTGACAACCTCTTTCTATAAATTCTCACCCCAGGCCATTACCATCTCCGCTCTTTTGTTCGTTGCAGGCTTTTTTTTCCCGGAACTGGTTATCCAGCATATCACCCAGAAAAGACAGGAAGGAATGTCCAAGGCCCTGCCTGATGCCCTGGATCTTATGGTGGTATGCGTCGAATCCGGCCTGGGACTGGACATGACCTTCAAGAGAGTAGGAGATGAACTCCGGGAAATAAATACGGATCTAAGCGATGAATTTTATTTGACCAATATGGAAATCAGGGCAGGCAGGCCGAGAAATGACAGTCTCAGGAACATGGCCTGGCGCACCGGCATCTCCGAGATCAGCAACCTTATGACCATTCTCATCCAGACCAACCGGTTCGGCACCAGCGTGGCCGATGCCCTGCGGACTCATGCCGACGCCATGCGCATCAAGAGACGGCAGATCGCCGAGGAAAGGGCAGCGAAAGCAGGAGTTAAAATTATCATCCCGCTTATCCTGTTTATTCTGCCGGCCCTGCTCATCGTCCTGGTGGGCCCTGCCGGGATTCAGATATTCAAAACTTTTGTCCCCGCAATGTCCGGAGGATAAGGAGGTTATAAATTGTTGTCTTTAAAATCTATTTTACGTAAGCCCATTATCATCCTGATCTTTCCGCTCAGTGCTTTTTTCCTCTTAAGCGGCTGCTCTACCCACCAGCAGGTCAGCCGGCAAACCCAGCCGATCGTGGAATCTGAAACCTGGGACAGAGAGGGAAAACTGAGCCAATTAAAATACCGGGAGCTGCTGAAAAGAGGGAACTATTATCTTGATCAGAACAACCTGGAGCTGGCGAAACTTCATTTCACCATGGCTGTTAAGGAAAGGCCCCGGTCTGCCCCGGCTTATACCGGTTTAGCCAAAACCTTCAGCCGTAATGAACAATACGAAAACTCGGAAAAGGCCTTTGACAAGGCCCTGGCAAGCGATCCCCTTTATAAACCGGCATTGATCGCCTCCGGCCGCCTCCACCGCGACCAGGGCAACTATTCGGAGGCGATCGAACTTCTGAACCGGGCCCGGAAACATTATCCGGAGAATCCGGAAGTTCTCACTGAACTGGCTATAGCCTATGACATGACGGGCCAGGAGCCGAAGGCTGAACCACTGTACAAACAGGTGGTTGACTTGAATCCCGAGGATGCGGCTTCCCACAACAACCTGGGTTTCAATTATTTCCTGCAGAAAAAATATCAGGAGGCGGTGGATGAACTGCAGCAGGCCCTGAAACTGCAGCCGGATAATGACCGGATACGCAATAACCTTGCTACGGCTTACGCCCTCAATGGTAACGAGGAAAGGGCCTATCAGCTTCTGGTAAAAACAATCGGTGAAGCCGGCGCCTACAATAATATCGGCTATCTCTACATGATAAAGGGAATGTGGGAGAAAGCGGAGCAGACCTTTAAAAAGGCCTTAAATGCTAATCCGGTCTTTTATTCCAGGGCCCAGGAAAATCTCAAGCGCCTGCAGAAATTACAGAACGCTAACCTGTAAACAATGTCAATGGAGGAGAACATGTTCGGAAAACAGCTTACCATCGGAATCGCCCTTGTTTTTTTCCTGAACGGGAGCGCCCTGGCCGCATCCTGGGTGGCCTCAAGCAGTACCTGCAATATCAGAACCTACCCCAACCTCAACAGCACTTCCAATATCATGCTGAGGGTCCCCCGCTATTATCCCCTGAAGGTTCAGGAAAAAAAGGATAGCTTCTACAGAGTTCAGGATTACAAGACCAGGACCGGCTGGATTCATGATTCCGTGGTCGGAGATATCCAGGGAGTAGTGGTCAGAAAGCCCATCGTTAATATCCGCAAGGAACCGGGTACCAACTCCGATATAGTCTTCAAGGCCAAGGAAGGGGTAACATTCAAGGTATTGCAAAAAAAAGGCGACTGGCTGAAGGTGCAGCACGAAAGCAACAGGAAGGGCTGGATTTACAAGACCCTGGTTTGGGGGATATAACTTCTCAGCTCACTGTTTAAGGTATTATATTCATCCGGGACCGGAAATCTACTTCCGCTCCCGGCTCGGTTCTTCCGCACCGGTAATATGGCCTGTACTCCCCGTTACATAGGGCCATTAAGGCGACTATTCTTTCGTTCGAACAGCGGGATGAAACCGACCGGCGGAATATTTGAAAGGCCTTCTTTACTTAACCTCTCTCCCGGCTCTTATAAAGTGTTGATCCCAGCAGTTGCCACCGGATTCCAGGTTTCCGTAAGCAATTATTATTCCTCTCTAAATCCGAATTCCCCCCTGTTTCGCTTTTGCGGCGCTATCCCTGAAAGATAAAAATACCTCAAGACAGACAGCACAAAAATTCAGCATCACCAAGATTTTTTTATCTACCCCACAGAAATTTTACTTTTGATAATGACCGGCAGGCTTCCTGAGACTGCCGTTTTAACCCTTTCAATATTTAATCCGGGTCAATAAAAAAAGATCTATTAATTAAAATAAAATCTGCAAAATTATATTTGAATGTTGATGGCAATCTCAATAGACTGAAAATATAAAGGGGCAGGGATCCTTTTAACTAAATGACGAAACTTTCTAAGGAGGACAAAAATGAAAAGCAAACTTATGATTATGGGAATTGGAGTTTTCAGCATATTTCTGGTTGCCTCGGTAGCCAGTGCAGAAATGGAAACCGGAAGTGAACAGGGGGACCTATCTAAATCCGAGATGAGCGAAAAGGCGGATACTCAGAAAGAGGCAATGCAGGAAAGTGGCATGTACTCTAAGAATCTGAAGAGTGCAAATAAACTGAGCGGCACAAAAGTCTTTGATTCCAAGAACAAAAATCTGGGTAAAGTAAACGACGTGATTGTTGACACAGCCAGCGGCAAGGTAACCTATATCATTCTGACCTCCGGAGGCGTATTCGGGGTTGGTGGTGAAGATTATCCCATCCCCTGGAAGGCCTTAAAACAGAAAGAGGACAAAAAGGGGCTTCAGTTGAAAACAGCTTCTGAAGAACTTAAGGATGCCCCCGCCGGCACCCGGATTTCCAGCAGGGACCAGGAGAGAAAAATCCATGAGTTCTACGGGGTAAGCCCTCACTGGGAAGAAGGTGAAAGACATAAATATCAGGAGGAAATAGAGACCGAATCCACTAAAATGAAAGGCCCCGAGGCCGACGGCGAAGATCAACAGGATCAGGCTGAATAAAAGGATAAATCCCGCTGAAACAACGGGGAACCTGCCCCTTTTTTATTCTTAGTCGACAAGTTGAGGTTTTTCTGCATTACCTGAAGATACAGTGGTACTGATATTTAAAATAATCTGAAGAGGAGAAGAAAATGAAGAAACTGATTGCAATTATTCCGGCGATGATGCTTATTTTTGTTGCCAATACCGGCATGGCTCAGGATGATTTCGGGTTTGATCCCGGAGATTATGAGGTCACCATGCAGGGCAGCGGCACCAGTGATGATGATCTTGACAACACAACACTCTCCATGGAAGGCAGCTTCGGTTATTTTTTAACCGATCTGCTGGAGATCGGCGTCAGGCAAGGAATCAGTTATGCCGATATTGAAGGGGCCAGTGATAATTTTTCAGGCTCGACAAGAGGCTTCCTGGATTTGCATTTCGACCTGACAAGATTTCAGCCTTTTATAGGAATAAACTTGGGTTATCTCTATGGTGACGAGGTTAATGAAACTGCTATCGGTGGTCTTGAAGCAGGTTTAAAATACTTTTTTGTCCCCTCGACATTTCTGTATGGCCTGGCGGAATACAACTTTACTTTTGATAGTGCTGACGAGATTGACGAAGCCTTTGATGACGGACGATTTGTCTATGCTTTGGGGCTCGGATACAAATGGTAAAAAAAACATAAACTTACCCGGATACTTTTTATTCCAGGGGGGCGGTAGATAACCTCTTGATAAGCAGTTTATTACATAAAACCCGGAAGGCTCTTCGCAATGGCTCATGATTTTATAAATCTTTTATGATGCCATTGCGAACCCTTCTGACTACCGTGCTCAATAGCCCTTACGGATCTTCTTAATATAACTTTAAATTATCATCTGCTGCATTTAAAGCAAATCGATCGGCTATATCCATCAGAGCCCTGGGCATAATCATAGTGACATGATAACCGCTCTCAGCCAGATTAAGTTTATGCCTTTTTTCTTGGTCTTCTGATTCGAGCAAGCGGCCCTCGATTCTGTTTTCTTCCACAAAACGGATAATATCAGGGGCATGAGCCAATCCAATTGTGAAAATCGCTCTACGTGTGCCGATCCTGCCCGTTTCGTATTCTTCTTCTATGACTCTCGGCAAATTCTGCAAAAGACGGGCATTCCGTTTGGACTGGAGACGAGCAATCCTCGAAGATTTCCGGTCATCCAGCTGCCCTGGATCATCCTTCAGATCAGATAAATAGCGATAAACTTCAAAATACAACTCCCTGTTTTCAATCTGCTGAAATCTAAGATTTGAAAATCGGTATAGGAGTTTGTCAGCATTAACAAATTCAGATGTATCAGACAGATGGCTCTTCAGGGCTTCATCACCCAGAGGATGGATCGATACCTCTTTTTCTGTTGCAGCGGGGAGGCCATTTTCGGGAATTCCATAATCCTTGTCTCTGCTTTTGAAAAACCCTTCCGGAAGAAGTAACTGGACATTTTCATTTTGAACAAGCCATTCCTCGATTCTATAGATATCAGATTGCGCCTGCACGGTATTTCTGTCACTCAACCCTGTAACAGAACTGCGATGGGCCTGGAAAATAATATACACACGTTTATTATTCTCCCCTTTCTTATTGTAAATAACCCTCCCGTATTCTTCCGGCAGGTTGAATATTTTTTCCAATTTCAGAGAACCATCATTGGAAGAATAAGCCCGGGTAACTGAAAAGGCGCTCAAACACAAAACAATAAGTAGGCATAAGTAAAAGATCTGCAGATAGGGCCTGCTCATTTTCGAATTGCATAAGATCATATTATTATTCCGATAATATTTTCCCGGGAAACTTCTGCCTTTCAGACTTTTCCCTTTCAAATGTGATGACGGCTTTTAATTGAGCCGGCAATTATATCGGAAAATTAATCAAAATCATAAAAAAAAATTCACAAATATTCTGACAAATAAAAAAACACCTTGCTCACCAGTACTTATCCTAAATGGCCTCCATTCCCTTTTCTCCGGTACGGACCCTTATCACTTCCTCTACCGGCAAAACAAAGATCTTGCCGTCACCGATCTTCCCGGTATTTGCGGCCTGCCGAATAGTCTCCGCCACTTCTTCAGCCTGGGCCGCCTCAACGATCAGTTCAATTTTGACCTTGGGAATGAAATCCACCACATATTCAGCACCGCGGTAAATCTCCTTGTGCCCTTTCTGACGCCCATATCCCTTCACCTCGGTAATAGTCATTCCCTTTATACCCAAACTGTTCAGGGCTTCCTTGACATCATCCATTTTAAAAGGCTTAATGATGGCCTCTATTTTCTTCATATCAATTCTCCTGGTCTGTGGTTTACTGGTTTTATTGGTCTGTTTACTTTAAAATATTTATGGACCATGAAAACCTTATATATTGTTGTAACCGGTTTCACTGTGCTCATTCAAATCAAGTCCCTGTACCTCTACTTCCTCTTCAACCCGTAACCCTATCAGGGCATTAACAATCTTGAGGATTATGTAGGTTAAAATCATGGAATAGGCAATGGTGGCAAAGGCCCCGTAGGCCTGGACTGCAAAAAGTTTGGGGTTGCCCAGGAAAAGACCGTCAGCTCCACCGGCATTCCAGGCGACAGAAGCGAAAAGACCCGTGGCCAAAGCCCCCCACAGGCCGCCTATACCGTGGATGGCCACAACGTCCAGGGCGTCATCATAACCAAACCTTGATTTGGCCAGAACCGCCAGGTAACAGATAACACCGGCTCCAAGGCCGATGATTATGGCGGAAATCGGACTGACAAACCCGGCAGCCGGAGTAATAGCAACCAGACCGGCAACCGCACCGGAAGCAGCACCCAGGGTGGTGGGCTTGCCCTGGAGGCGCCATTCGGCAAAAACCCAGGAAAGGGCGGCGGCACCGGTGGCCACCTGAGTATTGAAAAACGCCAGGGTGGCGGTACTGTCAGCCGCCAGGGCGCTGCCGGCGTTGAAACCGAACCAACCGAACCAGAGCAGGGCTGCTCCCAGGATTGTCATGGTCAGGTTGTGGGGATGGAAAGACTCCCTGCCCCAGCCCTTGCGCTTGCCGATAACGATGGCGGCCACCAGGGCGGCGGCACCGGAGTTGATGTGAATAACCGTTCCACCGGCAAAATCCAGGGCCCCGTGCCCACCGATCCAGCCGCCTCCCCAGACCCAATGGCAGATCGGCATATAGACCAGAGTGGACCAGAAAATGGTGAACAGAATAAATGCCGAAAATTTCATGCGCTCAGCATAGGCTCCGGTGATCAGGGCCGGAGTGATAATGGCGAACATCATCTGAAAGGCCACAAAAAGAAGATCCGGGATGGTATCTGAATAGGGACCGGGAGTAAGTCCCACGCCCCTGAGACCCGCCCAGTCAAGGCTGCCGATAAAGCCGCCCACATCAGGACCGAAGGCCAGGGAGTAGCCGTAGGCCACCCAGATGATAGAAATGATTCCCAGGCAGAAAAAACTCTGCATGATGGTGGCCAGGACATTCTTGGAACGGACCAGACCACCGTAAAAAAGGGCCAGACCCGGGGTCATCAGCATTACCAGGGCCGTGGCAATCAGCATAAAAGCAGTATCACCGGTGTTCATTGCAACCTCCTTGCAGTTTATCTTTATCAATAAGCAGGATTACTAAGTAGGATTACTTTCTCCAGTAACCAGTCCGGAAGCGCCTGATCACTATTTTACTTAATTTAACACTGCAAGGGGTGTGCCATTCACCTTAAAACCAGGTATATAAAGGACTTATGGAAGTTCAGGCCGAATGTCACGGTTAACCGGAGGCATATTTATGATATAAATGTAAACAACGCAGCAAAGCGCCTTACAAAATTGTATAACCTTCTTTCGTTACGACGATCTGCTTCGTAGCATGCCACAGGTGATTCAGGAATAGGGAGTGAAGAATTAAAGACGCATATAATCACAGGGCAGATTACTTTCCTGTTGTCGCGGATTCGGCCGTACTCGGAGGACAGGGAGGCCGGGAGGGCATGGCCGCCTCGGAGACGGGCAGGAGGCCCGCCGAGAATGAGCAGCAACAGGGAGGTGATCTACCCTGTGAGTACTTACTTAAAAACTGTAACGCAGGCCGGCATAAAAGTTGGTGTTTTTTTCAAACTGCCCGAAAAAAGTATGTTTTTCATCAGCCAAAAAGATATTACCCCCGCCTTCCACCCGCCAGTGGTCATCAATATCGTAACTGATCCTGGGCCTCAGATAAGCATCGCGGTCAGAGGGTGAGTAAAAGGCAAATAAGGAGAGCTCAAGATTCTGCATCAATAACGTCTTGGTCAGCCTGACCGTCAGGACATGCCGGTCTTCGTCCCGTTTTCTCTGGCCGGCCGGGAGGTTGTCTCGATATTCATCGTAATCCAGCAGGTATTCCAGGTAATACTGTCCCGCTACCGTAAAATTTCGAGCTGCTTCCTGCTCATAGCCCATTAAGAATCTGACCTGGCTGTTGTCCACAAAAGGATCGCTGCCGCTCATATCTTCCCTGGATTCATAAAAGGCAAACTCGATATTACCTATACCCGGCCCCACGTTGCCCTCGGCACTTGCACCGTAAACCGCAAGCTCCGGATGAGTGAACAGGCCGGAGTCCGGAATAATCCCGGCCGGGCTCTTCCAGAAGCCCCGGTAATAGTAGAGGGCCAGTTCATAGCCCATAACACTACGATACAGACGCAGAGCCAGTTCATCGTCGGTGAACCAGTCATCGGGTGTTTCGGTCTCCAGAATATCATGACGCCCTGCCCTTCTTCCCAGTAACGGATTCCAGTAGGAAGTCCTTCTGCCGTCAATAAAACGGTCTGGATCAAAGCGGGGAGTATAAACCAGATCAAGGCTGACAGGCAGCCCCAGGTTGCTGCCGAAAACCGAAACTTTCACCGCGTCGGAAGGGGCCTTGAGATAATCCACATCCCTGCCGCTGAAGAAGGAACGCCAGTCTTTGGGAAAAAGGTCGTTTAAAAAGAGCAGGTCCCCGGTACCCCAGGTCAGGATCTGGCGGCCTGCCCGGACATCCATGAAACCGACAGGGCTAAAGTTATACCTGAACTGCCTCAGATCAAAGAGCCCCTCACCTTCTTCCAGATCGACATCGTGCTCGGCGAGCACCGGATCGTAGAGAAAATCGGCGGCCAGATCCAGGGACGAAGAACTCCAGTACTTCTGAATCTCAAGATGGAGTCTGGTTTCAGCGAGGGATACATCCCGCTCATAAGGATCGTTCCCGGTTCTGGCCCCGCCTCTGACCTCCCAGAAGCCCCCGAACTGAAAGGGCAGGTCTTCTAAACCGCCCAGCCATGCCCCCTCTTTCTCTTCCCTTTCTTTAGTTTCTTCTTGGGTCTCATCCCCTGTGCCAAGACCTTCGGGGAGGGAAGGACCGGTTTTCTCTTCTTCCGGGCCGCCCAGCCCGGAGGGAACATCAGGGGAGGAACTTTCCTCACCCAGACCCGAAGGCAGAGAAGGCTGAGCCCCCGCCGGAGCGGAAAAAACTATAAGTGGAAAAAAAATAAGAAAAAAATATAAAAGTGGTGCAAAACCCTTAGCCAAAATCTTCATCCCTGTTGCACACCCCACACCTTAAATCTCAAGCTTCACCTCTCACTTAATATACTGCATGGGGGGATTTCGCAGATAACGCTGATAATTATCGAAAATATCAACCGGCAGATCCCTGTCGTATTTCACCCGATCATAGCTGAGCATGGTATGGCCGCCGCTCTGCAGATCCTCCATCTTCGCCTTGGTAATGGTCAGATAACCGTCGATCTTCTCCACATTCTGGACTGTGTACTTGCGGTACTCCTGGTCCCGGTCGTTATAATAAGAGATCTGCACCGGCACGAAACTGTCTTTATGGATCCACATCTTGTAGTACTTGAATTCCACCATATCCGGTCTCTTAGGGGTATTCTTCAGGACGTAGTAGTTACCGGTAGTTTCAACCAGTTCGTGTTCATCATTATCGGGATTACGGCCGGAGACATCTTCATAGAAAAAATGAGAGCCCACAAAACTGGTGCGTTTGTCGCTGGCGGCAATACGTTTCACCAGGTCTAAGTCCGGCAGATAGAGCCAGCGGTCATCATCCTCGCCGAACTCGTGGTGTTTCCAGACCAGATAGACCATGTCTTCCACATCCGACGGTCGATGAAAGTAGATATAGAACTTCTGATCCCCGCGGTACTCGTCCTCGCCGTACTTATCAGCCTTCTCTTCCGGCGGGCCCTCATCCCGGCGCAGGATAGTGAAACGCCGGTTCCGTTCCCGGTTCTGGGAATCAACAATGGTCATGAACACCTCGGCTTTACCGTCCTTACCCTGGTAGTAGGCCACCTGATTGGTCCGGTCTACAATTTCCGCTACGCCGGGCGCCTCTTCTTCCGCCCCGAGAGTGCGGGGACTGAAAACAGCCCAGACACAGAGCAGAGTCAGAGGTGCAATTACCAATAATGTCTGTTTCAGAGACTTACTCATCACTTCCTCCCTTTTCTTCTTTAACAAAGGCTTCACTAACCGCCCGCCATTTCCCGGAAAGCAGGTAACATATAATAGAAACTACCGCCACCGACGGGACGCTGATCAGGATCAATTTAGTCCAGCCCACTCCCGCAATAGCCTGGAGGTTTACGTCAATGAGGGCGGCCAGGGCTACGGTGGTGACAAAGCAGGTTGTAGCGTGGCAGACCCGGGAACAACGGACAGTCCTGGGGAAAAGGATCCTCTCCAGGTACTTTATTATGGAGGGCAGAATCAACAGGGAAATAAGACCTGCCGCCGCCAGGATCGCGGCAATAAAAGTACCCACGGTTTTATACGGGGTCAGAGGGGCCAGGAGCAGGGGCAGAAAACCCACGCCAACTACTATGGCGTTCCTGCTTATGGCCAGGGCCGGCTCCCCGAATACCGGACCGGAAGTCCGCAGCCAACTGCCGTATTCCAGATACATATTTCTACTCCGGGTCAGGAAATGAATGGCATAATCCACCGCCAGACCAAGACTGAGAGCGGAGAGTACCGCCACCGGCATATCATAGTCTTTGCCGATCAGCCCTATGACCCCGTAAATAAAAGCAATGGTGACGGTCAGAGGAATCATACACAGGGCACCCCAGAGGACGGAACGGTAAAGCAGGCTCATCATCAGGAATACTGCCAGGAAACTGCCTAAAAAGGCCTTAAGCATTCCGGCCACCATTTCCTGCTGCCAGACCACGTTTATGTAGGTCAGGCCGAACCACTCCGCCTTAAGCTCCACAGGCGGCGGATTATCCTCGATATACTGATTGACCGTCCGGGCCACATGAGTCATATCCTGATTGTCACCGCTGGTCAGCTGGAACCAGATATTACCGGTCCGGTGGTTCGGGGTGGTGAAATGCCACAGGTCCTGGGGCCGGTGGCTGTTCTGAAACTGGATCAGGCACTGGGCCACTCCGCCCCGGGTATCCGGAATGCGGAAGGTGTCTTCTGCGGTCAGCTTACGGCCCTCCCTCTCCACACCGGCCATTAAATCCCGGTATACTGTCTTGACTATAGTACTCAGGGAATTGGTCTTGCCCACATCCTGGCTCAGGTTTTCCCGGACAAAATTTTCCAACTGGTCAATATAGCGAAGGACCTCAGGGTCTTTGAAAATAGCAGGTTCCTGTTTCTGCTCTCTGACCTCTGACTTCTGATCTCTGGACTCTGCCTCCTCTCCTCCCAAGCCTCCGGGAAGAGCAGGTCCAGCTTCCGGACTGGCACCGCCGGACCCGGACGGCAGATCCGGCTCTCCTTCAGCAGGGTCACTTCCCATTCCAGCAGGAAGAGCCGGACTTCCGGAATCAGCCGCCTCCTCCTTTTCCATACCGGTTTCTCTTTCCGTTTTTCCGTCGGCGGCTTTCCGGGATGAAGTATCTATCTCTTCTCCCGGAGGAGTCAAGGCCAGGTAAGCCATATAAGTGCCGCCGAAATGACTGTTTAAAACCCGGTCTGCCACCCGGATCGGGTGATCATAGGTGAACCACTTGGTGGGATTGTCATTGATCTGGATCAGGCTGATTCCGTAAACGGAGATCCCTACCAGGACAATAAAGACTGAGAGAATGAGCATGGCCCTTCTATAAGTGAAACGGCCGATCCAGTTCAGGGCCCGGCCCAGAGGAGTAAGGATCTCCTTTCCCTCAGACCGGTGGACCCCGTATCCCTCCAGGACCCGCTCCGGGACAAGCATTATCAGGGAGGGAACAACCAGAATCGAACAGAGCCAGGCCACAATGACCCCGAAGGCCACAAAAAGCCCGAAGACCTGGACCGGAGGTATAGGAGCCAAAGCCAGGGAAGCGAAACCCACTGCCGTGGTAAGAGTGGTATAAAACATGGGAACGAAAAGTTCCCGGAGAACTATCTTCAGGGTTTTCTTGCGGTCTTTGATCACGGAGTAGCGGTCAAAGAACTCCGAGAGGATATGGACGTCATCAAGCACCGCAATGGGGATAATAAAAATGGGGATCATGGAACTCATGATATGAACGGTGTTGCCAGTGACCACCAGCAGTCCCATGGTGCTCATGGCGGCAATCATCGAATCTATCATGGGAGGGGCTGCCATAAAGGCCCGCTTGAAAAAGAACCACAGGAGCAGAAAAATGATCACCATGGCCACCGGAGCTGACATGGCCATCTGCTTGAACATCTCAACCCCGAAGACATCCTCCGCCACCGGCAGGCCGGTGATATGGAACTCCTCCGGTCCGCCCAGTTCCTCGATTTTCCGGTTTAAGGCCCCATAGATCTTGGAACTCACATCCTTATTGGTTATGGGCAAGTAAATGGCGATGGCTTTGCCATCCTCGGAGACAAGAGTGCCCTTCAGGAAAGGAATGTTAAGGGCTTTATCCCGGACAGACAGCGCTCCATCCTGGGTCTCAGGGGGAGATCTCATCAACCATTCAAACTTAATCTCTCCGGGAGCCCCCTGTTCAATGTTGTCCACCACGGAAGGAGCGATCATATCCTGAACCACTACTCCCTCGGTCTCACCTGTCCGGTCGTCCTTCCACCTTAGCCCCTGGGCAAAATTAGTCAGCTCATGAATCTTCTTCAGGGAATCGGGATTGAATACTCCCTCGGAATGCTGATCATTAACCACCCCGACTACCACCATGTCATGCAGGGACATCTTTTCTTTCATCTCGTCATGAAAGACCCGGACCGGGGCATCATGGGGCAGCATATTCTCGGGATCAGTGTCCACCTTCAAGGGCTGAAGAGGGCTGAAGGTCCGGGGCCAGATGGAGGGCAGACCAGCCAGGGCCACCAGAATAACGGCAACAGCGACAAAAAAAGCTATAACCCGTCTAGGCCTGTTCAGTGCAAGATCGGCAACTAACGAATCTATTTTCATTTTTTATCCTTATTTCCTCTAACCTGAATATAGGCGGATAAGTCCTGACCTGATATCCATTATCTATTATCTTGAAACCTCGTTCAAGCCTTCAACTTAAATTTTTTTTAAATAAACAGGTCGTAACAGGCTCTCCATCAAACAAAAATGGCTCGGAAAACGACATCTTACGGCAGTTTACTGTAACCGTGGCGCATTTTCCAGAGAAAATATTTTTCAAACTGAATTTTGGCCAGCTTGGCCCACCAGGCCTTTTTCAGAACAGCTTTCTGCCGGGGGGGGAGAACAGGATAGGCCCTCATCAGGGCTGCAGTATCCCCCATATCCATCAGGCAGATGACGTCCAACTCAGTGGTTGTCCCTGGTGGCTCTCCCTGGATATCAGCAGCGATATTCACGGCGGCAGCCTTAGCCATCTTTATTGTCATGGACCCGGTTTTAGGGACTCCGGTGGGGACAGGAGTCGGTTCCGGCGGAGCCAGAGCCATGGCCACACCCACGGCATAGATATTACTGTGTTCCGGATGCCGGTAGTAGTCATCAACCGGAATAAAACCCCGGGGATTACCGATTCCCGCCACACCTTTCACTCCCTTGAAAGGCGGGGCCAGCATGGCCAGCTGAAAGGGCAATTTGGTACCGTCAGTCAACCGCACCTCCTCCGGGGTTATCTCATCAACAGCCTGGTTTTCAATAACCCGGATGTCATGTTCCGCGAACTCATCCTCTATGAACCGTTTGGACCTGCTCAGACCACCCACCCCCATATGACCCACATAGGGTTCTGAGGTCATATACATTATAGGGACCTTATGACGCATCTTCCTCTTGCGCAACTCATAGTCCATTTCAAAGGCCAGCTCATAATAGGGACCGAAACAGCTTGCCATCTGGGTGGAACCCAGAACAATGGGACCGGGATTTTCCAGGAGGCGCAGCCAGGCCTCCCGGCTTTTTTGGGCATGTTCCAGGGTGAATATGCAATGGGTATAACCTTCTTCAGGACCAAGGCCCGGCACTTCTTCGCAGGCCAGATGGGGTCCGGTGGAAATAACCAGGTAATCGTAAGGATATTCTCCCTGATCGGTTAGGACTTTCAGCTGATCCGGATCAACCCCGGTCACAGTGGCCTGAACAAAAGTAATGTCCCGGGGCACAAGAATATCACTGACCTTCAGGGTAATGTCCTCGGGACTGCGCGTTCCCATACAAAGCCAGGTAAGGGAGGGCAGGAAAACAAAGTCAGGGTCGTTACTGATCAGGGTAACCTCTACCTTTTCCTTCAAGAGCCGCTTGACTTCCAGGGCGGCGGTCAGACCACCGAATGATCCCCCAAGAACCAGGATCTTTTTTTTCATAATGGATACCTTTTACTGTTTATTTAACACTTAAGTACAGCCTTTTCAAAAGGTCAGGACCTTTTCGCTTTCGGCTATCATCTCATCAAGGTCGGTCATAAAGCCCATGGGGCAGGAAGCTGATCCCGTTTGACCACGGGATTTCAAACATACACCTCAGACAAACAATTCACCGCCGTTATTATATAACTCCTCCACCTGACTGTTGATATCAAACTCTTCTGTGGAGATCTCATTAAACTCCACTCCCTTACCGAGCATAAAGAGATTTATCTCCCTGCCCGCCTTCAGGCCGGTATTGGCCAACCGCACCGCGTTAAAAACCGTTTCCGCGTCATTACTGGAGATTACATAAAGCCAGGACATAGACATCCTCCCTTCTTGAATAATTTTAAAATCAGATAGTTGACCGGGGATACGCTAAAAGGTGAGTACCCGATCACTATCTCTGACTAGATCGTACATATCCTGCATGGTGGAAAGCGAACAGCTTTGACTATCCGGCAACTGCCGGATTTTAAGGCAGGTGCCTCAGGCATTGATAGTCCCGCCCCCGGCAACAAGAGCATCTATCTGCTCTGTAATCTTGAACTGATCCGTATCCAGCGACTCGCTCTCCACCCCTTTTGACAAGAGAAAGACCTTCACCGTATCTCCCTGTTTCAGGGCAAAGACCCCGAAACGAAAGGCATGGTAGACTGTTTCCGGTTCAGAGGAGCTGATAACAATTCCAACTTTCATTTCCACCTCCTTCCTGCATTAGGGGAGTTTTCCCTCCCTTTTCAGTTTGGCAGCCATAAAGGCGGCCCCCCTTTCCGACAGACCGAGCTTGCGGGCCTCGGTGGCCGGGTCCGTGCTTGAATCCGCGGCAACCCGATCGCAGATATCTTTTTCCAGTTCTTCCTGCCAGTCCTCAAAGAGAACCAGTATATCCGGATCAGTGACCACTCTTAATTGTTCCGACTGGTTAACCTTATCCACCAGATTCTGACACATATGGGTTGGATCGACACCTTCGTCCATACATTCAGCCAGTCAGCGATCAACCATACTTGCTATCTTATCGCTGCCGGCTTCTCCGATCATACTGACCACAAAATCCATTCTCTCCCTGTCATCAAGATGAACCAGGAGTTTCTTGGCGGTCTCCATCAATTGATCCAAAGCCTCTTTAGGCTCCATGCGGCTAATTATTTTCTGAATTTCATCCATAATAAAACCTTGCTTTTTAAATCTTGCCGATTAATTACACCACCGCTCAGACAGGTGAAATTTTATTCCCAGGAGCTCCTTGAGTTCTTCAATTGTCGGGCCAGCAGTTCAAGATCCAGAATTAGGTCAATAAGACGGTGATCAACCAGTTGATAATAGACAAAAGCTCCACTGCGCTCTACCTTCACCAGAGAGGCCATCTTCAGCTCTTTCAGATGATGTGACACCAGGGGCTGAGAGACCCCGAGTTCTTCCACGATCTGCGAAACCGATTTCTTCCCCCTGCTAACTGCAACTAAGATCCGGAGGCGATTCGCATCGCCAAGGCATTTGGCCAGAAAGGCAGTAGACCTGAAGTCTCTATCAGTGGCAGAAATTATTTTCTCTTCTACTTTACCCAAAATAAGCCTCGGTTATAAATATTAACACATAAATAAACATTTATATATTATTATATTATATGTCAAGTCTTTTCCCGACCTGAACAGGAACATCAGAACTCCTGTCCCCGGAGATTTTGCCAAGATACCATCTGTGACCATCCTTAAGGTTCAAGGGTTAAGGTGCAAGGGACAAGGCCTTGCTCCGCATCCCTGCGTGAGAGATATGACTTCCACGATGACAGTATCATGCCGGAATCCTGTACCGAAGATTGAAACTTAAAGTTCCGGTGAATCACTTGACATGATTCTCTTTTATCTCAGCATGTTAAAGTATGGGCCCTTTGTTTAGTCAACCTGGCGGGATCAGATGATCTGAACACACGGCATAACAGATAGTGGCCTGGTCCCGATTTGATATTTATAATAAAAAAAGCTAAAAGGACTTGACATCTTAGCAGCTTTATCTGCTAAGATTAAAATTGAATTCTGCAGAAAACCCTCTACAGTTATGGGAGGAAGGAGTTATTTCAGATCAGACGGCATTGACAATTGCCACGAAAACATCTTTCTGAATCAAACCACTAAAGAAAAGGATAAGGTCATGGGGAAAAAACCGGTTGTAGATGAAGATACCTGCATCAGTTGCGGCCTGTGTGTTGAGATTGCCCCAAACACTTTTGAGCTGGATGAAAATGATATAAGCCAGGTGACAAACCCCCACGGTGATCCGGAGGACAAAATTGAAGAGGCTATAGAAAGCTGTCCCGTCGAGGCAATTTCCTGGGAAGAGGATTAAGCAATAAGACCCTTCTCCCCGCTCCTTATTGCTCTTCCTCTTTTTCAGAATCGGCTTCTTCAGAATCGGCTGAAGGCCGCAGCTTACCAATAACAGCGTCTATTTCTGCATTGGAAAGAGTCTCTTTTTCCAGAAGTTCAGCCACCACAGCCTTAATCTCTTCCCGCTTTTCATCGATAAGACGGGCAACCTTGTCTTCCATATCCGTAATAATACGGCGAACCTCCTCATCAATCAGATGGGCAGTCTGTTCACTGTAATTTTTCGGTTCAGTTAATTCCTGACCCAGGAAAGGGTGGCGGTCACCCTGGGGAAAGGTAACAGGCCCGATTTTTTCGCTCATCCCCAGCTGGCAGACCATGCGCCGGGCCAGATCCGTGGCCTGTTTCAGATCATTGGCCGCCCCTGAAGTGATGTCGTCAAAAAAGGTCTTCTCACTGACCCGTCCGCCCAGCAACACCCCAATTCTGCTCTCAAGCTGTTTCTTGCTTAAATTGTACCTGTCCTCCTCCGGGAGTTGCTGGGTTGCTCCCAGGGCCTGGCCATGGGGAACAATAGTGACCTTCTGCAAGGGGTCGGTGCCGGGCAGGAGTTTTGCCATCATGGCATGACCTACTTCATGGTAGGCAATAATCTCTTTTTCATCATCCTGAATCAAGTCATCCCTGGCCAGCCCCATGACAATTTTGTCGAGAGCCTCGTCAAAATCGCTGGCAACTATTTTCTTGCGATTATTACGCGCGGCAAAAAGGGCTGCCTCGTTGGCCAGATTTTCAAGATTAGCTCCGGCAAATCCCGCAGTCCGGCGGGCCACTACATCGAGATCAACATCTTCAGCCAAAGGCATCTTTCTGGTATGAACCTCGAGAATCTGCTTTCTGGCTTCCTTGTATGGCAATTCCAGGGTAATCTGGCGATCAAAGCGACCTGGACGCGTCAGAGCTGGGTCAAGGACATCGGAACGGTTGGTTGCCGCCATAACCACTACCGCTTCTCTTGCACTGAAGCCGTCCATTTCCGAAAGAATCTGATTCAGGGTCTGCTCTCTTTCATCATGCCCGCCGCCGAGACCGGTTCCCCTGGTTCTGCCTATGGCGTCAATCTCATCTATAAAAATAATGGCCGGGGCTCCTTTTTTGGCCTCATCAAACATGTTCCTCACCCTTGAGGCCCCTACCCCGACAAACATCTCAATAAATTCGGAACCGCTGATCGAATAAAAGGGGACGTTGGCTTCTCCCGCTGTGGCCTTGGCCAATAAGGTTTTTCCGGTACCGGGGGGACCGGCCAGCAAAACACCGCGGGGGAGCTTGCCTCCCAGCTCCTGAAATTTCCCGGGCTCCACCAGATATTCAATGATCTCCTGAATCTCTTTTTTAGGCTGGGACAGTCCGGCAACATCATCCAAATGAAGATCGCTATCTGTTTTTTGGTAGACCTTTGCCTTAGACTTGCCAACTCCGAAAGGACCTCCGCCTCCTCCGGACATGCGCTCCTGCATCCGCCTGCTGAAATAAATAAACAGGCCTATAATCAAGACCCAGGGCAGGAGATTTACCAGAAAAGTAACCAGCCAGGAAGGTTCGTCCGACTTAACATTTACATTGACATTTTGCTCTTCCAGAAGCGGAAGCAGATCCGGGTCGCCAAAAGAAGGAAGGCGGGTTTTAAAATTACTGATTGAAACCTCCGCAGTCCGGAGCCCCGAATCAGGTTTAATATCGGCACCTTCTCTAAACTTTCCTGAAATATCATTGCCTTTAATGGTGACTTCCGCAATGTCACCCTGTCCGACCATCTTCTTGAACTCGGTATAGGCAAGTTCCCTGGAAGCTGGTGCTTGAAAGCTCTGAAACAACAGGCTTAAAACAAGCCAGATAACCAGTATCCACAGGAAGCTCATCCAGGCAGGGGGCATTGAAAATGGATTCTTGTCTTTTATGGCCATACTGTGAGGGTTTCCGCTTTAATTTTTTTCTTTTCAGATTAAAAAAAAGACGGCTTTAAATGGAAAGCCGTGACGATTTCAACTACTTCTATGTTAATTTCTGCATGAAGGCATCGGGCCTGAAGCTCGGTTTATGGCAACTGTCTTTTTCTCCAGATGCGTCTTCATTTATAGCCCTTGCAACTTAATGTCCTGCTGCAATTTTCAGTTTTCCGGCGGGGTGTTATCATCTATATATTTTTTAATACACTCATGAGATTACGATACAGTAATCAAGATGTCAATAGAATGAGGGGATATGGGTGATCTTTTATACATGGAATGGAATGATATTCCCGGGCCTCACTAAGGTGTTCAGATCAGTTTGTCGCCCTATTAATCAATTCATCCAGATCCAGAGGTTCTCCTTTCCCGGAAGCCTGAACCAGAGATAAAGCCTTCTGGCGGCATTGCCGGACACAAACCCCGCACCCCATACAGGAGTCGGCATTCAAAACCGGCTTACCCTCTATCATTTCCACTGCTCCGAACTGACAGGCTTCAGCACATATACCACAGCCTGTGCAGAGTTCAGGATCAAGATATCTCAGGAATCCGGATGAAGCCAGCATGGGGATTCCGTTATCCCAGGCTTGCATTGCCCCGCAGCAGCAGGAACAGCAGTTACAGATGGCATAAAAGCGATCCAGCATGGCATCCTTGAAAAAGGCATGGTGGACGTGTCCCCGCTTACTTTCAGCGGTAAGAATATCCACCGCCTCATCCTGATTGATCCAGCGAGAACGGTTGGGATGGTGCTCGGCGATAAACCGGGCAAAGGGTTCTCCCACGACCAGGCAGACTTCCAGAGGCAGGCAGGGGGCTGTTCGGGAGGTGCGGCAGGGACATTCCAGGACAACAATATGATCCGGACTGCGGAGAATAAGGTTTCTGGCTTTAGAATAGGGGACCACCCGTTTAAGATCTCCAAGCTCAATATCCCGGTTAACAGTAACCAGCTTGCGGGCCTGTTCCAGAGGAAGGACCTTGCCGTGATAGGAGTCGGCAAACTCATCCTTGATTTTCCGGCCTACCCCCCTGGACCGGGGATCGCTGAACTTCCGGAAAAAACGCCAGATAGGCAGCACCATCCGGGCCAGAGGGTGGCCACCGGTGCCGACCCCGATATAAAGATAGGGGAAACGGCCATATAAATAGCCGTGCACCAATCCCAGGAAAGAAAAATCAGCAGACTTTCTTGCCTCATTATAAAAGGAGCGGGTCGACGGCTTCAGCAACTTGCGCAGCATTGAGTTTATGGAGTTGTTTATGTCTATGGTTTTACCGGGTTCAATCAGCCCGGCCGGCTAAGCAAATTTACAGCAGTTTGTAATCCGCCTTGCCCAGCACTCCGTCAGCTCCCGAGATATGGCCGATATCCTGCCATCTTTTCTTTAAAAGTCCGGCACCATAAGCGTCTATAGCCACCGGATCCCATCCTGCGGCCAGGATGTTGACCGGGGGTGAGCAGGCAGGACCCCAGAGATGGGCCTCAGCCATCCCCACTGTGGCATCGAGAACGGTAAAATCGGGGGTTCGGCAGTGATTGAGATCAAGCACCGAGTCCTGCATCCTGTCATGGAAAGCAGCCTTTTTCCAGCCCCCGCCCTGCTGGTAGTCGGCAGGAGGAGCAGCCCCCATCATATTTTTCATGGTAAGGGTAACCGAGGCCAGAGAATGGGCCTTAAGTACAGGCACGGAAATGAGAAAAGAATCGAAGATAACCCGGGGCAGGTTCATCTCCGGCCATCTCCGATAGTCGGAAATTTTCAGGGTAAGGCATTCCTCTTCATTCAAATCCAGCAGTTCCACTTCTTTTAGTTCAGCCAGCCGGGTATAGCCCAGTTCATTAAAACAGTGGAATGTATCATAGGCCAGAGAACCGCAGCCCTCCCCAATAATAATTCTGATGTCCGGGGCCTTTTCCCTGATGTAGTCAATCAGGGCCTCCACCGCCTCCACCGGCGTGGTTATCGGAGGAGCCAGGGCCTCCACCAGGTTCGGTTTGATAAGCACCTGCCCCTTTTTCCCGGATTCTTCCCTGCTCCCTGTCAGTTTATCCGGCAAGCCGGTCCGGTCAAGAAGGGGAAAAAGGCTGTCCTGCCAGTCAATATATTCTGTGGAAAAAACTAACCCTTTATTTTTCATTACATAGCTTTTATGGTGTAAAATTGTTATTTGACCTTACCTGCGGCAGGTTAGACCGTATCTTCCCGTTATGTTGGGGTGAGATAATTACCGAATCATTCCTTTCGATAACGATAGCCATAGAGTTTTTAATCAACAAACAGCCTTTAATCATCCTAATATATAATCAATGATTACCATTAACAACCTGACTATTCAATACGGAGATAAAGATCTCTTCAAAAATATATCCTGCCGGATAACATCCGGCGACCGCATCGGCCTGGTGGGCGTCAACGGTTCAGGGAAATCCACCCTGCTCAAGATCCTGGCGGGAATCACTGAGACCGAGGACGGCACTGTCAAACGAGCCAGAGATACAACCTGCGGTTATCTCCCCCAGGAAACAGGCGATATAGACAGCGACCGCACCCTTTACCAGGAAGCGGAAACCGCCTTTGCAACTCTTCTTTCCCGGCAGGACGAACTTAATGTCATCCACAACCGCTTAAACGGCATACCAGCTGACGACCCGGAGGTAGATACACTGCTGCAGCGTCAGGGCGAACTACAGCAGCTTCTGGACCATTCCGGGGTCTATCGCATGAAGGCGGAAATTGAGAAAGTACTTGTCGGCCTGGGCTTTAATGAAGAAGACCTTCAGCGGCCGGCCGGCCAGTTCAGCGGGGGCTGGCTCATGCGGCTCATGCTGGCCAAACAGCTACTGGCCTCCCCCACTTACCTGTTCCTGGATGAACCCACCAACCACCTGGATCTGGAGTCTCTCCGCTGGCTGGAGGAATTCCTGGGCTCCTTTGACGGCGGTCTGGTTATCATCTCCCATGACCGGAGTTTTCTGGACAACATGACCACCTCCACCTGGGAACTCAGTCTGGGGAAACTTACCGCCTACAAAGGCAACTACACCAGCTATCTCAAACAGAGAGAGGAACGGCTGGAGATACAGAAGGCAGCCTATGCCAACCAGCAGGCCAAGATCGAACAGACCCAGCGCTTTATTGACCGTTTCCGGTCCAAGGCCAACAAGGCCAGCCTGGTTCAGAGCCGGATAAAACAGCTGAACAAGATGGAGAAAATTGAACTGGACTCCTCGGAAAAAACAGTCAGGTTCCACTTCCCCCCCGCCCCGCGCAGCGGCAAAACAGTGCTTGACATAAAGGACCTGTCCAAGAAATATGACGGACACAAAATATTCAGCAACCTGAACCTGGAGATACAGAGGGGTGATAAGACGGCTGTGCTGGGAGTAAACGGGGCAGGCAAATCCACTCTGGCCCGGATTCTGGCCGGAGAGGAGTCCGCGGACAGCGGCGAAATCAACTATGGCCATAACGTAAAGCTGGCCTACTTCGGCCAGCACCAGGCCCGGGAACTACCGGAAGAACTGACTGTGCTGGAG
Organism: Desulfurivibrionaceae bacterium; assembly: GCA_046537975.1. GTDB lineage: Bacteria > Desulfobacterota > Desulfobulbia > Desulfobulbales > SURF-16 > JAWLDV01. The sequence goes on along the minus strand of JBKHJR010000034.1, from coordinate 3,426 downwards.
ACTATAAGCCGGGGCCATAGCGATAAGACCAGTACTGAACTGCGCTCCATTCTGGGTGCTTTTCTTTTCCGGGGCAAAGATGTGGATAAAAAGGTAAGCGTCCTCTCAGGAGGGGAAAAAAGCAGGCTGGCTCTGGCCCGCATCATTGGCTCTCCAGCCAATCTCCTGATCATGGACGAGCCTACAAACCACCTGGACATGTCTTCCCAGGAGATACTCCAGGAGGCACTGGCCGAATATGACGGCAGTGTCCTGGTGGTCTCCCATAACCGCTATTTCCTGGATCAGTTCATCAATAAGGTTCTGGAGATCCGGGAAGGCCGGGGAACCCTGCAGGAGGGAACGGTCCGGGATTATCTCCGGAGGAGAGAGGCTGAGCAGCTTAACCATCGGGAGGGGGCTTTTCCTGACCCCAATACGAAAAAATCCACCGGTTCAGGGGGCCGGGGCAAAAAAATACGACAGGAACAGGCCAGAATCCGCCAAGAGAAAAGCAGAAAGTTAAAGCCCTGGCAGGAAAAAATAGCCAAAGCGGAAAAAGACATCGAAGAAATGGAGGCTCTGAAACAGGAGCTGGAACAACTCCTGGCCGACCCAGAACTTTATCGGGATCAGGAAAGTTTCGCTGAAAGAAGCAGGGAGTACGCCGCCATAGACCGGAAACTGGCCAGAAGATACGATCACTGGGAAGAAATACAGGAAAAAGTGGAGGAGATCGAGGCTGAATTCGCCGAACCAGAATAAGGCGTTCCAATACCCCGGGAGAAGGCGGATTGAACAATAATTTTTTTGACAACTATTACAGTTCTCAAATCCTGTACTATGGTCGGGAGGTGCGCCCCGAGTTCTCACTTTTCCTGAACCAATCCCTTATTCCGGAATCCTGCCGGGTCCTTGATCTGGGCTGCGGCGACGGCAGATATGCCATTTACCTTGCCGAAAAAAGATTCCTGGTACACAGTATAGACCTGTCTCCGGTGGGACTGAGCAAGCTCGCCCTTTATGCTGAAAAGTCCGGCCTCGAAATAACCACGCAAGAAGCAGACTTGAACACTGAGACCCTGCCTGACGAAGAATACGACCTCATCATCTTCGCCACCATTCTGGACCATCTCCAAAAAGAGGGCCGCGAGCATCTGATCCGGGAGATAATCTCCGCCCTCAAACCCGGAGGATACTTTTACGGTGATGTATTTACCCGGCAGGATCCGGGCTACTATCTTCAACAGGGAAAAAAGACCCGGGAAAAAGCCAGTGAGACGGCGGGGGCTATCAAGCACTACTTTGCTCCCGGCGAACTGCAGAACTGCTTTGCTTCCCAGGAGATCCTGGAATACAAGGAATTCCAGGAAGAAGACCTCAACCACGGCACCCCCCATCTGCATGGCTGGGCCTGCATCCTCGGACGGAAGCCGGGAAGTTTCAGTCAAAAGAGATAACTATCTCCTCGAAGCTCTTCCGCCATTTCGGGTCTCTCAGTTTCTTGGACTGATCAAAATGGCCCACAGCTAAAAGCAGGGGGCACCATAAATTATCAGGAAGATCAAACTCCCGGCGAATGCCTGCATGGTCAAAACCATCCATGGGGTGACAGTCCAGAGCCAGGCTGACTGCGGCGTACATCAGACTCATGGCGAAAAAACAGGTATTCTTGCCTGAAAAGACGATCTCTTTTTCCCGGCTTTCACCATATAACCCCTGGCAGGCCTGAGCGAACCAGTCATACTGCTCTTCCTCGAGCTGACCGACATCAACCAGGCTTCTGAAATCCTTCTCAAAAGTGGGATGTCCCTGCTTCCAGCCCTCCCGGTCCGCCAGGATAATCAAGACAACAGGTGCCTGGGTGATCTTAAACTGATCCCAGGCCACCCTCCACAACCGCTTCTTGGCCTCCATATCCCGGAGCACCATCAGATTCCAGGGCTGGAGGTTAAAACTGGAAGGAGACCGGGCTGCCAGTTCCACCATCCGGCGCAGTTCTTCCTCAGTAACCTCCTTTTCCGGATCAAAGTAATTAACCGCCCTTCTTTTAGCCACTATCTCCCTAAAATCCATAATCTCTTTCTCCAAATATCTTCTCATTACAGGATCCGACCATATTTTAACCGCACCCATAATTTCAGCCGTAATGACAGGATCCCGGCATGTTCCCACCAAAAGATAAAAATTGCCTGAGTGTCATTCTCCCAAGATTATAGCACCGGTCCCTGAAATACCACAATCAATCTCCTGCAAATTTACTCTTAAATACTCGGCCCCAACCATATATCATAGAATAAAGGAACCAAACTCCGACCTCCACCGTAACTTACTGTTTTTTCAGTAAGATCAGACAAACGGGCCGGTTAATATGGACTATTACTGTTCTAAAAAAGATAATTGCCCGGAGCTTAACGTGCATGGAAAAAACAAGGATCGATAGGTATGAAACTGTTTCAGGCTAAAACAGTCGGCCACCGACGCCTTAAGGACACCGGCTGGTACTCCATGTCCCGGAACTTGACAGTAATCGAGGGCCGGCCCGGACTGGGGAAGACCACCCTGATCCGGACCCTGCAGTCAATTAATCCCGGTTCCGGAGAAACCGGTCTGGAGCCTTTCCGGGATTATCCCCGGGAAGTGGAGAAATCAGGATACAGACGTCGCATCATACCGGGTAAAAAGACCGGAGTCTTTGCCATCTTTATCTGCAACGAAAAGCTGCGCCGCCAGTTGTCCCCTATTGACCCGGTGTTTTTTGAAACCGACCGTATTGAAGTGGGCCGGAGAATGGACTGGTCCCGCTGGATTAATTTTGTGGAAATAGCCGCTTCCAGCCGCTGGTCGGAAGTAGCCCCGGATCTGGCCTGCTTAAGAGATCTTCTCAGCCAAGGTAATGAATTACCCCGGCTTCTGAAGGAATACGAAAACTTTGAGGAGGTAAAACCCACGAAAAGGATCAAACAAGAACTGGCTGACCGACTCAATGACTGGCTGGACAATGCGGAACCGCGCCTTCCGGAAGAAGGTCGAAAGTGCCTGGATCAGGCCCGTTTCAAGGTGAACCGGGCGGCCCGGTTCAAAAAGGCCCGGCAGGTAACAGCTGAAAATCTGCCTGTTTTTGTCTATTTTGATGACTCCGGGCTTATTACCGCTGATCCGGGCAGGCTATCTCTTTTTCTGGACCTGCAGCCGGAAGATCTTCGGGAAAATGAGCTCTCCGGGGAGAAAAAAGAACAGGTCGATCTGCGTCTTGATGAATTAAGCAGCCTGGTCAACACCCTGACGGATGACCAGGATATAATCCTGGGAATTTATAATGCCGAAGGGACTCCCCGGCTCCTGGTCTCGAAAGCTCAAGGCAGGTCGGGCGATCTGGAAGAGTCCGGAGCCGAGCTGGTCTGGCTGCTGAGCCTTCTGATTCATTTTCTATATACTGCGGACAGC
>JBKHJR010000033.1:0-30107 GCA_046537975.1 Desulfurivibrionaceae bacterium | reverse complement strand
GGATTACACTCCTGACTGCCGTTATCACGGTTGCCAGCACTGCGGCCTGTGTGACTTCAAGACTGTTCGCCCAAGGGTCAAAGAGGCAAGAGGCCCGGAGCCGGAGGACAAAGGCCAGGGAGTAGCTTTTGAAAATCACAGTTTTCCGACTGGAAGGCAGGCAGAACCTCTCCCCGGTTCCGATCTGAATAAAGAGGAATCCGGCCGTTATTACTACCTGTTTATCTATCAACGCACCGGGATTATCCGTTTTATCAGCCATCTGGAGATGATGAATGTCTTTTTTCGGGCCTTCCGCAGGATAGGGCTGCCCCTGGCTTTTTCCAGTGGTTTCAATCCCTCCCCGAAAGTTTCTTTCAGTCCGGCTCTGCCTCTTGGTACTGAAAGCCTGGCCGAATTCTTTTATGCTGAACTGGAAAAACCGCTGGCTGCTCCAAACGAATGGCGGCAGCTGTTGAATGCCGATCTTCCGACCGGTCTGTCAGTCACTGATATAAGTAATTGCCGAGACAGAAAAATGCCGGACAGGCTGATTACCAGCTATTTGATTGACCTGGGAAGGAGGGTTGAGACGGATATTTCAGAGAAAGTTAAGAACAGGGAAAATTATTATATTAAGGTTTCCCGCAAAAATAAGGAGAGGCTGATCGATGCCGGAGAACAGATTGTGGATCTGGGACTGACGGAAGATGGCAGAATCAGGCTTGATCTTTTAAGCGAGACCGGGAGAGCGGGGCTGAAACCCATGGAAATAGTTGCAGACCTCTTAAATCTTACCGAGGCTGAAGTTTTGAAGGCCCGGGTATTGAAGACGGAGGCCAGGAGTCAGGAGACAGGGGACAAGAAATAGGATGACTGGGATGTTCTTATTCCGGCTCCGGTTTTTACAATTTCTTATCCCCTTGGGAGTTGTTTCATATTATAATTTCACAACTTACAATTTAGAACCAGAACTCGGAACCCGGATATATGGCTACTGATTTAGTTATAAATGCAACACCTTTTGAGGTCAGGATCGCTCTGGTTGAATATGGGAATCTGGCGGAATTTTACCTGGAAAGGCCCAAAGAGAAAGGCCAGGTGGGTAATATCTACAAAGGCAGAGTAGTCCGGGTGCTGCCGGGTATGCAGGCGGCTTTTGTTGATATCGGTCTGGCCCGCACCGGCTTCCTTTATGTCGATGAGATTAGTGTCGGTTTTGATGATTTTGAACAGAGGATTCAGAATTGTGAGGATCGGGGATGCTGTGGGAATGGATATGATGACGATCTTGAAGGCTACAATAGAGGGGGAGGGCATCCCAGTATCGCTGATCTGGTGTCGGAGGGGCAGGAGATCCTGGTTCAGATATGCAAAGAACCCATAGGTACCAAAGGGGCCCGTCTGACCAGTCATATTACCCTGCCCTGCCGTAATCTGGTCTTTATGCCTCTCACAGATCATATCGGCATTTCACGAAAAATAGGCGGTGAGGAATTACGCCAGAACCTCCGGGAGAAGATAGAGGCCCTGCGTCCCCGCGGCGCGGGATTTATCGTCAGGACTGTGGCAGAAACAGCTACCAGTGAGGACTTGGAGGCGGATATGGAATTCCTTCTTCATCTCTGGAGTGAAATCCGGGATAAGGCAGAGCAGTCCAGGCCCGGTACCCTGGTATATGAAGATCTTGATATAATTTTCCGGGTTGTCCGTGATATGTTTTCCAGGGATGTGGACCGTATTGTAGTTGATGACAGAGAGACCTATGAGCGGCTCCTCGGCTTTGTCCAGACTTTTGTCCCCCATTTCGTTTCCAAGATTCACTACTATGAGGGTTCAGCGCCCATATTTCATGCTTACGGAGTGGAGCCTGACATAAACCGGGCCTTGGCCAAGAAGATCTGGCTGCGCTGCGGAGGTTATATAACCATTGAACCAACCGAAGCCCTGACCGCCATAGATGTGAATACCGGACGCTACGTTGGTAAAAACGATTTGGAAGAAACTATTTTTAAAGCAAATATGGAGGCGGTCAAGGAGATCGCTTACCAGCTTCGTCTCCGCAATATCGGCGGAATTATTATCGTTGATTTTATTGACATGGAAGATGAGGCCCACCGCCAGGAATTGATGCATGGCCTGAATGAGGCGGTTAAGAACGACAAGAGCAAGATCCATATCCTCCATGTTTCAGAATTCGGTCTTGTCCAGATGACCAGAAAGCGGAGCAGGGATGATCTGCTGAGAAAGATGTATGAACCCTGTCCCTTCTGCAATGGCGAAGGAATGCTTAAATCGGGACGCACGGTCTGCTATGAAATTTTCCGGAAAGTGGCCCTCGACAGTAAGTCTGTCTCGGCACCCGAGGTCAGAATAAAAGTACATCCCAGAGTGGCTGATGTAATGCTGAAAGAGGAATCAGAGGCCATGGCCTACCTGGAGCAGCAGACCGGAATGAGGGTGACAATAAGTGCAGACCGGGAAATGTATATGGAACGCTACGAGATTATCTGGGAGGAATAACTGGACAGTCGTACAGAATTTATTTTTTCTGTCTCGATTTTGAGATCAAAGAATAATTATTATCTTTATACCCAGTGAGACTGACGTTCTTCCAATTTTTTCAATTATCCATTTTAACTTGACAAGTTCGTGGTGTGGGGGTAAATTGAATGATTCTTAACTGATATTTTCAGGGGTGAAAAGTTTAACTGAATCCGCCCCAGATTAAGTGTCGGTCTTGCCCGTGACGGTTTCTCCCGGTCCGATAAACTTTTGGAGATCTGTGGGGAAAGTGGAATTCTTTATTCAAAATCAGTCCAATAAAGATATAACAAGTAAAAAGGTGAGGGATATGTATGCAGTAATCCGCAGCGGCGGTAAACAATATCAGGTTGCTTCCGGCGATCAGCTTCGAGTGGAAAAACTGCCCGGCGATGTCGGTGATACTGTTGCAATAGATGATGTCTTGCTGGTAGCTGACGGCGAGGACGTCAAAGTGGGGCGGCCTGTTGTTGACGGAGCCCAGGTTACCGCTAAAATCGTTGATCAGGGGAAAAGTAAGAAGATTACAGTCCTGAAGAAGAAGAGACGGAAGGGATATCGTCTCAAACAGGGGCACAGGCAGCAGTATACTGCACTTAAAATAGAAGAAATAACATCATAGAGGGATTTATCATGTCACATAAAAAAGCGGGCGGTAGCTCCAAGAACGGCAGAGATAGTAATGCCCAGTATCGAGGGGTAAAACGGTTTGGCGGTCAGAAGGTCATTGCCGGCAATATCCTGGTGCGCCAGCTGGGGACCAAGTTTCATCCAGGTGAGAATGTTGGCTTGGGCCGTGATTACACTCTTTTCGCCAAAAGTGACGGTGTGGTAACTTTTGAAAAGTTCGGCAAGAATCGTAAAAGGATAAGCGTTTATCCTGCTACAGACTGATATCTTTCGAGGTGTAGGGGCCGGGTTTAGGGTGCAGGTTACCTCGGACCTTACTCTTTAAGCCTTAAACCTCTCACTGCCCTGCCATGGCTTTTGTTGATGAGGCCAAGTTCTTTGTCAAAGCTGGAGACGGAGGCAATGGCTGTATTAGTTTCCGAAGGGAGAAATATGTCCCCAAAGGCGGCCCGGACGGCGGTGATGGTGGCAAGGGCGGCGATGTTATCATAGAGGCCTCCAGCCGCCTCCAATCCCTCCTCGATTTTCGCTACCGCTCCCATTTTAAAGCTGAAAAAGGCACCCACGGCAAGGGTCAGAAAAAACACGGCCGTAAAGGCAGAGATTATATCCTTCGTGTCCCGGTGGGTTCTCTGATAAGAGATGCCGAGAGCGGAGAAATACTTGCCGATTTTATTGAAGAAGGCCAGAGATATACTGCAGCCCGGGGAGGCCGGGGCGGCAAGGGGAATGTCCATTTTGCCTCTTCCACTAATCGGGCTCCGCGCACCGCGACCGAGGGCAAGGCCGGTGAGGAAAAATGGCTGCGTATTGAACTGAAACTGCTGGCGGATGTGGGCCTTATTGGTCTGCCCAATGCCGGTAAATCCACATTGCTGTCCAAACTATCCGCCGCCAGACCCAAGGTGGCTGACTACCCTTTCACCACGATTAACCCCCAGTTAGGTGTCTTCTATCTTTCTACAGGTGAACCCTGTACCATCGCCGATATTCCTGGTCTGATCGAAGGGGCTCACAGCGGTCAGGGCCTGGGCCATAAATTCCTGCGCCATATTGAACGGACAGCCCTGCTTCTGCACTTGGTAGATTCAAGTGGTTTTGAACATGACCCTGTACAGGCCTGTCATACCCTGGAGGCGGAACTCCGGGCCTATACCCCGGAGTTGCTCGACCGGCCGCGTATTGTTCTATTAAATAAGGTGGACGTCCTCCCATCAGAGGAAGCTATAGAGGATTTGCAGTCCCGGTTCAGGGCGGAAGGTATAGAGACGATTCCGGTCTCAGCCCTGAGCGGCAGGGGGCTGGATGAATTAGGAGCCAGACTGACGGAGTTTTTCGGGTCATGATTTCTCAATTGTCCCCTGAGGAAGGGTGCAGACTCAGGAATAACTATCTCAGTAATGTAAAGAGAGTGGTGGTCAAGGTGGGCAGTGCGGTTCTGGCTTCACCCGCAGGCCTCAATCAGGAAGTGATCGCCGGTCTTGTCCGGGATCTCTCTTTTCTTTACAGGGAAGGTAAAGAAATTATCCTGGTAAGTTCCGGTGCGGTCGCAGCCGGACGTCAAAAGCTCAGTCTGAAAAAAAACGCATTAGATCTCAAAGAGAAACAGGCAGCGGCAGCTGTGGGACAGGCAGATCTAATCCGCTGCTATGAACGCCATTTCGAAGCATCCGGTCAGAACGTCGCCCAGATTCTCCTCACCCATGACGACCTTGCCCATCGCCACCGCTATCTCAATATCAGGAATACTATTTCGACTTTATTTGCCTGGGGTATAATTCCGATAGTCAACGAAAATGACACGGTTTCCGCTGAAGAACTGCGTTTCGGCGACAACGATAACCTGGGAGCCCTGCTGACCAATCTTATCGAGGCTGATATGCTGATCTGCCTCACTGATGTTGAAGGTCTGTATACCGGTAATCCCGGACTTGATAACGAAGCCCGGCTTATCCATACCGTGTCCCGGATTGACAAAGATATCTACGCCATGGCAGGTATGTCAGGATCCAGTCTGGGCACCGGCGGTATGCAGAGTAAGATTCAGGCCGCCAAGATGGTTTCCGCCCGGGGCGGTTGTTCATTCATTGGGCCGGGCAGAGAACCCGGAGTCCTTCAGAAGTTGTTCAATAGAGAACTGGTAGGTACTTTTTTTCTCCCTCGCCGGGACAGGATTACCAGCCGCAAGCACTGGATAGCCTATACTCTGCGTCCCAAAGGGAAACTTTATCTGGATCAGGGGGCCTGCCGGGCTTTGACGGAAGGGGGGAGGAGCCTTCTGCCTTCTGGCATCAGGAAGGTCAGGGGTGATTTCGGGGTAGGTGCCCCGGTACATTGTCTTGATCACGATCACAAGGCGATAGCAGCCGGCCTGGTCAATTACAGCTCCGGAGAGATCGCCGCAATCCAGGGTGCCCAGTCTAAGGATATTGAATCTATCATCGGCTATAAGGACAGTGACGAGGTGATTCACCGGGATAATCTCGTTCTGCTGGGGGCAGCGGACAGCAGGAAATCGGAGGTGGAAAGTGAGGAATAGTCAGCCGGATCCCCGATTGTTCACGGAGTAACTATACAATAGTTCAAACCAAAAGTTCCAGGATGTAAGGTCCAAGTGAGAGGTAAAAGTCAGCAGTCCATATTCGGTGACAGCCGGCCGCTTGCCGAGCGGTTGCGGCCTTCAAGCCTTGCTGAATTCATAGGTCAGCGCTATATTCTGGGGCCGGGTAAATTTCTGGAGCGAACCCTGGCCGCAGGCAGGCTTCCTTCCCTGATTTTCTGGGGCCCTCCAGGTACCGGCAAAACTACCCTGGCCCGTCTTCTGGCCCGGGAATCCGGAGCGGAATTCGTCTTTTTATCCGCCGTCTTCACCGGGGTAAAGGATATCAGGGCTGTTCTTGACAAAGCCCGGGGTCATCGCAGGCAGGGGATAGATACCATTCTATTCGTTGACGAGATTCACCGTTTCAACAAGAGCCAGCAGGACGGTTTTCTGCCTTACGTAGAGGATGGCCTGATCACTCTGATCGGCGCTACCACGGAAAACCCTTCCTTCCAGGTGGTTGCTCCGCTCCTCTCCCGCTGCCGGGTGCTGACTCTGTCCGCTCTTGATGCTGATGATCTGCGGGCCATTGGTCAGCGGGCCCTTGATCATCCTGATCACGGTCTGGCCCGGGAGGGTCTTAATTTTGACCGGGAAGGTTTCGAGTTTCTGGTGGCCCAGGCTGACGGCGATGCCCGGCGTCTCCTTAACAGCCTGGAGATCGCCGCTTCCCTGGCTGTAGAGGATAGCGAAGATGGAAGACAGGTTACCCTGGAAATGATCCGGGACGCTTTTGCCAGAGACAGCCTGCGCTATGACCGGGCAGGGGAGGAACACTACAACCTGATCTCCGCTCTTCATAAAAGCCTGCGTGATTCCGATCCCGACGGCGCTCTCTACTGGCTCTGCAGAATGCTGGCGGCCGGCGAGGATCCCCTCTATCTGGCCCGGAGGATGATCAGGTTTGCCTCCGAAGATATCGGTAATGCCGAACCCCAGGCCCTGCAGGTTAGCCTCCAGGCCAGGGACAGTTATCAGATGCTGGGATCTCCTGAAGGGGAGCTGGCTCTGGCCCAGGCCGCCACCTATCTGGCAACCGCCCCCAAGAGCAACGGGGTTTATAAGGCCTATAACAGGGTGATGGCTGACATCAAAAAGACCGGCAGCCTGCCTGTACCTCTTCATATCCGTAACGCTCCAACCTCTTTGATGAAAGATCTGGGATATGGTAAAGATTATAAGTACGCCCATGATGATCCTTTGGCACTGGTCAGCCAGAGTCATCTTCCTGAGGAGCTGGAAGGCAGTATCTATTACGAGCCGGTCAATCGGGGATATGAATCGGTAATTAGGGACAGGCTGACCAAGTGGCGCAGGATTCTGGCTGAGAAGGAAAAAGGGTGAATTTCTACGGTGTATCGTATTGCCGGATAGTTAAATATCAAAAAGAGAAGAAGTGAAGACAGATCTGGGAACCCTGAATACTGAACTCAGGTTTTTTAATCGAGCAAGGAGCGGAAAATGAGTGATATAGCCAGGCAAATAAAGGACATGGCTGTCCAGGCCAAGAAAGCGGCCCGGGAAATGGCCGCCCTCTCCACTGAAAAAAAGGACCGCCTTCTGTTTAAGATGGCGGAAGGGCTGGAAAAGCAGAAGGACCTTATCCAGGCAGAAAACAGAAAGGATCTGGAGGCAGGCAGGGAAAAGGGACTTAGTGATGCTATGCTGGACCGGTTGGAACTTTCTGACAAAGTCATAGCTTCCATGATTCAGGGATTAAAAGAGGTGACCGCTCTTCCCGATCCGGTGGGAGAGATCAGTGATATGGCCAGAAGGCCCTCTGATATTGTGGTAGGCCGGATGCGGATACCTCTCGGGGTAATCGGCATGATTTACGAATCACGGCCCAATGTCACGGTGGATGCTGCCTGCCTTTGTCTCAAGGCCGGCAACAGTATCCTGCTGCGTGGCGGTTCCGAAGCTATCAACTCCAACCTGGCCCTGGCAGGGGTTCTGCAGGAAGCGGTGAAGTCGGAAGGAGTTAACCCGGCGGCGGTTCAGGTAATTCCGGTCACGGATCGGGAAGGGGTTAATGTCATGCTTGGTCTGTCCGGGGAATTGGATCTTATTATACCACGGGGCGGGGAAGGCCTTATCCGGTTTGTAGCTGAGAACTCCAGCATTCCGGTACTCAAACACTACAAAGGGGTATGCCATGCCTTTGTTGATGAAAGCGCCGACCTGGAAATGGCTGCCGCAATTGTCGTGAACAGCAAGGCCCAGAGACCCGGGGTCTGCAACTCCCTGGAGACCCTTTTGGTCCACGAGGATATCGCTCCCGCCTTTCTGCCCCTGGTTGCAGAAAAACTTATTGAATCAGGTGTCGAAATCCGGGGCTGTGAGCGAACCACCTCCATTGTCTCCGCGGTTAAATCGGCTGTTGCCGGCGATTATGGTCAGGAATTCCTGGATCTCATTCTGGCGGTAAAGGTGGTCAAGGATCTTGATGGGGCCCTGGATCATATCGCTGCTTACGGCTCTCAGCATACCGAAACCATTATTACTTCCAACTATGCCCGCAGCCAGCGCTTTTTGCGGGAAGTGGATTCTTCTTCAGTGATGATAAATGCCTCCACCCGTTTCAGTGACGGAGGTCAGTACGGACTGGGTGCTGAAATCGGGATCAGCACCACAAAGATCCATGCTTACGGCCCCATGGGCCTGAAGGAGCTTACCACCAAAAAGTTTATTGTTTATGGCAACGGCGAGGTCAGAGAGTAAGTGAACAGTGGCAAGCGGACAGTGTTAAGTTGGAGTAGGGGGGCTTATGGATTATATCGGTTTGCTGGGCGGTGGTTTTGACCCGGTTCACAATGGTCATATAGCAATTGCCGAGACAGTCAAAAAGCAGATGGCCCTGAACAGTGTGCTGTTTATTCCTGCTGCCGTGCCTCCTCTCAAGGAAACTTCCGCCTCTTTTTCCGACCGTCTCCATATGCTGAACCTGGTCCTTGCAGACAGAGAAGGATTTGAAATAACCGCCATGGAGGCCGAACGTCAGGGGCCTTCCTATACCGTGGATACCCTGCATATCCTCCAGAAAAGATATGGGGAGGATACTGAGCTTTTCTTCATTACCGGTTTTGATGCTTTCAGTGAGATCAAGCTCTGGAAGAGTTATAACGAACTGTTGAGACTGGCCTCTTTCGTGGTTATCGACCGGCCCAGCCACAGTCTTCGGTCTTTAGAGGAATTTTGTGCCCGGGAACTCTTCGATGTATACCCGGCCGGGGAGGATGTCTGGCAGGTTAAGGGCGGCAGGAGGATATACCGGGTGAAAATGGAGCCCATTGACATCTCTTCCACCGAGATAAGGGAGAGGCTTCGGCGAAATCTTGATATCAGCGGCCTGGTCCCGGAAAAGGTTGCCGATTATATCTACAAGAATAAGCTGTATATCTCCTGAAGTCAGGAAGGTTAAGGATTTTCAGGAGCGGCTCCTTATAGATAGGATGTCCTCCAGTCTGCTCAGGGGAATTAGCAGATCCGGATTCCGGGAGCTTGATTTCCATTTCAATATTGCCGATTTTCCGGCGTCGCTGTCATGCCCGGTTTATAAAGAGGCTTCAGGGCAATTCCCCCACCAATTTAACTCTGACCCCTGATATCGGTCAGCAGCCGGTTGTAGTATATCCGGATCTTATGTCAACCTGAAAACACTCGCCCCGTACCTTGCCAAAATAAGAAACCGATCTTAATGTAGGTAGTATGCAGAAGGCCCTGATCATTACAGGTTTGGTCATTATCGTTGCCGGTATTTTCTGGCCCTGGCTGGTCAAGATGCCTCTGGGCAGGTTGCCGGGTGATATTGTTATAGATCGGCCGGGATTCAAGTTCTATTTCCCGATTACCACCATGATTGTGATCAGCCTGTTATTGTCTTTACTGGCTTGGCTATTTAGAAAATAAATCATAAGGAGGAGGCTATGCCCAACTTTGAATATAAGATTACCAGACATTCCGCCGAGGCTTTCAAGGAACTCATCTTTTATTGTAGTGAATCCGGGGAGTGCAGTCTAAGTGAAGTACCCGAGGACCAGACTGCTGTATTGCAGAATATGCTTAATGAAAACGGTATGGCAGGCTGGGAACTGGTCCAGGTCAGCTTCGGCCGCGACGGTCTTCTCTGTTTTTGGAAGAGACCGAAAGAGTCGGGAAAATGATGAGCATGACAATAGGAATCCTGTCTGATACCCATCTGTCAAGCCCCAGTCAAGGTTTCAGGGATATGGCAAACAAATGCTTCCGGGACGTGGATATGATTCTTCATGCCGGTGATTTGACTGATCTCAGCATTCTTTCCGTATTCAAAGGAAAGCAGGTCCATGCCGTGCACGGCAATATGTGCGGGTCTTCCGCCCGGCAGAGTCTTCCTGGTGAGAAGGAGATAACCGTTGGTGGCCATCGCATAGGCCTGGTGCACAAAGTGGGTATTTACTATGATTTTGAGGACCGTTTGCTTGAGGTTTTTCCGGAAGCAGACTGCATAGTCTATGGCCATACCCACACCCCGGTCTGCCGGCGGGCCGGAAAGGTGTTGTATATTAATCCGGGCAGCTTCAACAGTTGCGGCACTTATGCCCTTCTGGAGATAGGCAAGTCCTTGAAAGCAGGAATTTATAAAGTAGGTGGAGATAAGGGGCGGGGTACAGAATAAGCCTTCCGCTTCCGGTAAGCAGGTCATAATAAGATGTGGTGAAGTTAAAGGTCGTCGCTGTCCACGTAGGCATAGGCACTGTGCTTGTGGATTGATTCAAAGCTTTCCGCCCCCACTGAAAACCAAGTTATATCAGGGTGATCCAGAGCCTGTTCAGCCACTCTGCGGACCACGTCTTCAACAAACATGGGGTTCTTATAGGCTTTCTCGGTAACGTGTTTTTCATCCGGTCTTTTTAACAGAGAATAGACTTCGCAGGAGGTACCCTGCTCCACCATTGAGATCAGATCCTCTGCCCAGATGAAATTTTTGTATTTTACGTTGAGGTTGATCTCAGCCCGCTGGTTGTGGGCACCGGCGCTGCTGATCTCTTTGGAGCAGGGGCAGAGGGTGGTACCCGGCACCCATACCGAGAGGATGAAGTCTTCCTCTTTGCCCATTTCACCGGTGAAGCGGCAGGTATACTCCATAAGACCCGAAGTGGCGGTAACAGGAGCTTTTTTCCCTATAAAATAGGGGAAGGTCATTTCCAGCCGGGTGGAATCCGCCTGCAGCCTGTCCTGGGTCTCCTGCAGGAGATCTGGAAAAATGGGGGCGCTCATCTCATCCTGGTAAGTGTTCAATACGGATATGAAGGTGGCTACACAGGTTTCCCGGTAGTCTTTGGGGAGGTTGGCCTGCAGGTTTATACTGGCAACCGTGGCCTGAAGACCGCCGGATTTTTCTCTTATTTTGACAGGATACTGTATATCCTTTATCCCTACGTTTTTCAGTTTCATGAGAAATTACAATTGCTATTATATAGTCTTGCCGCGAGGTGCTTCTCAAGCAGGTGATTTTACTTGACCGTACCTTAAGTGCACTCTGGTAAGGTAAATAACGAATCATCCATTTGCGGCTTAAAAGAATTATGGTAAGATAACCATTTTAATTCAAATTAAAAAAAAAGCCATACTTGAGATTAAGTTCATAAAGGCATCGGTAATAAGAAATTTGGGAATTCAACATTTTAAGCTCTGAACATGGTTGAGGAAAGCGGGATCAGGATAGACAAATGGCTTTGGGCGGCCCGTTTTTTCAAGACCAGGTCAATGGCTGCCAGAGCCGTAACCGGTGGACATGTCCACCTGAATGGGGGCAGGGTTAAGGCAGCCAAAGGTGTCAATATTGGAGACAGGGTAAGAATAGTACGCAACGAAACAGAGTTTGTTGTCATTGTCCAGTCTCTCTCTGAAAAGCGCGGTCCGGCTTCTGTAGCCCGGGAACTCTACGAAGAGACTGCCGCAAGTATTGAGGCCAGGCAACAGAAGCATGAAGAACGGCGTCTCCTTTCCCCGGGGGTTAACCATGGTCCCAGGAAGAGACCCGATAAAAAACAGCGACGTCTTATCAGAAAGTTTACCAAGAAATCAATTTTGTAGAGGAGCATTTATGAGGAAAGCGGAAAGGGCCTTAATCAGTCTCACGGATAAATCAGGAATAGAAGGCTTCGCCGGTGAACTGGCATCCCTGGGAATCGAGATACTGTCTACCGGTGGTACAGCCAAAAAAATGAGGGAGCATGGGATTACGGTTAAGGATGTCTCGGATTTTACCGGTTTTCCGGAAATTCTGGATGGCAGGGTGAAAACCCTGCATCCTAAAATTCACGGAGGCATTCTGGCACGCAAGACCGATTCCGATCATATGGACCAGATGGAAAAGCACGGTCTTGAGCCCATAGATATAGTAGCGGTAAACCTTTACGCTTTTGAGAAAACAGTGGCCGATCCCTCCTGCACCCTGGAAAGTGCGATAGAAAATATCGATATCGGCGGTCCCACTCTTCTGCGGGCTTCAGCCAAGAATTATAAGGACGTAACCGTAATTGTCGATCCGGCCGATTATCCTGCTGTTATCTCCGAGCTGAAAGAACACGGCAATACCACTCTGGAAACCAGACTTCGCCTGGCGGTTAAGGTTTTCCAGTTGACCAGCTCTTATGATACCGCGATATATGAGTGGCTGGCCAATAATACCTGATACACCGAGTTAGGGGATGAAGTAAATGAAAATGGCTGTTCTTCTGTCCGGTTCCGGGCGGACTCTTGATAACTTTCATCAATGCCTGAATGATGGTTCCATGCCCGGAACAATTGAAGCTGTTATATCTAATAAAAATGATGCCCCCGGTCTGGAAAAGGCGGAGAAATACGGTTATCCTGCCTTTTTTGCCTCCGATAATGAGACAATTAATGATATACTTCTGGATTATGGGGTCGAACTGGTGCTTATGGCCGGCTATCTGAAACTTTTCCGGCCTCCTGAACAGTTAAGCAAAAGGGTTCTCAATATCCATCCGGCGCTGGTTCCGGCCTTTTCCGGTCACGGCTACTATGGCATGCGGGTGCATCAGGCCGCTTATGAAAGAGGGGTGAAGGTCAGCGGTTGTACAGTGCATTTCGCCAATCAGGAGTATGATGAAGGACCTATTGTTGTTCAGAAATGTGTCGCCTTATCTGACGGAGATACCCCTTCTGATATCGCGGACAAGGTTTTTGCAGCGGAATGTGAGGCCTATCCCGAAGCGGTCAGGCTTGTTCATTCCCAAGGTATCAATTACTTCTGGAATGCCCGATGAAAAAGAAGAAGACCTGCAACAAAACATTGATGAACAGTCATGATATTGAAAGGGCTCTTACCAGGATGGCTCTCCAGATTATGGAAGACAACCAGGGAGAGGAAAAACTTGCCCTGATCGGTATCTATAGCGGCGGGGTTTATCTGGCTGAACGGTTGAGAAAAATCAGTGCTGATCAGGAAGGGCTTGATCTCCCTGTAGGCTCGCTTGATATCACTCTCTATCGGGATGACTGGAGTCTTATCTCCCAAAACCCGATAGTCAAGACAACTTCAATTCCTTTTTCCGTAGAGGAGTATACCCTGATCCTGGTTGATGATGTTCTTTATACAGGGCGGACAATCCGGGCCGCCCTGGATGCCATAATGGATCTGGGCCGCCCCCGGTCAATCAAACTCGCAGTTCTGGTTAACCGCGGCTGCGGACGCGAACTGCCCATCAAAGCCGACTATCTGGGTATGGATATACTGGAAAGTGCGGAAGCGCATGTTAATGTGCTTCTTAAGGAAAAGGAGGAGGAAGATGCTGTAATTCTGGAATGTTAAGCATTAAAAATAATTGGCTGGTTCTATTTTCCGTCTGCCCTGGTACAGATCCGGATTCCAGGCCTATAAGCCCGGGAAGGGGGAAATATGGATGGATATTAAATGAGGCTCTGAAAAGAGACTGATTGGCCTGCATTAAAATATGAAGAATGAGATAGATAGGGATCTGGACGAAATTTTGGGGCATATCGCCCAAAAAAAGTCTTACTCTCAATATGATAGTTTTACCCCCGTCCAGAATAAGCTTCTGAGAGTATTTTTTGATCTTTGCCAGGAATGCAGGTCCCTGCAGGAACTGTACAAGGTCTCGGTCGGAGTTTTGAAATGCTTCTTTGAAGTTAGAGCCAGGCTTTACCTCTACGATGATCAGGGACAGGAGATAAGACTTGTCTGTGATAGTGATAAGGAGGTGCTCAATTCGTCCGTGCCGCCCCCTGAATATGTTGAAATCAGTTCAACGCCGTATACCGAAAGCGGTTCATTTTTGACCCCGGTCTATAACAAGCAGGCCATAAGTTCGGAAGTCCACGGACAGGAACGGATGATCCTGGGGATGCTGGAAATTGATGGCAGCAGGTATAAACTTGCCGACGGTGAATATGATTTTCTGGAAATATTTGCCAGCCGGGTGGGCTGCAATATCCATAGTTTTTCCATCACCTTTCAGAGCAAAAAGCATATTGCCTTTATAAAGAATCTGGTAAGGGATATTGAACATAATGTCATTATCCCCAATATGTACTTCCGCCACCTTTTTATTCGTCTCCATAAGAAAATCAGGGAAATGGAAGGCCTGAAGAAAGATCTGGAGGGGATGAAGGAACAGATGGAGCCAGAGTGGGATGAGGGATGTCAGGACATGCTCGCCAGGATGAGCAGTTTATACGACGACCTTCTTGAACTGCAAAATGACATTCAGGAGCATCACCGGCATACCAGTCTTTTTCTGGAGAGCCTCTGCCGGCGGGATCATTTCGAACAGGGCCATCTTGTTTTGAGGCTTAAAGAGTGTTCTGTGGACAGGGAGGTTATAGCGCCGCAGCTTGCCCGTTACCAGAGTCGACTGCAGGCCAGGGGGATAGAGGTGGAAAAACCGGTGGATATGGTTGATGAGGAGATACCCCTGAGGGTGGATATAGGCCTTTTATCCCAGGTCTATGCCAATTTATTCTCCAATGCCGCCACATACACCCGGCAGGTGAGGGGGGCAGACGGCAAATCAAGGAAGGCTCTGGCCTATGGCCGGGAAATTACTCCCGACTATTTCGGCCCGGGTAAAGACGGTATAAAGTTCAACGTCTTCACCACCGGACCCCATATCCCACCGGAAGAAAGGGACTTTCTGTTTAATGAAGGTTACCAGGGAAAAGGCGGCAACAACCGCACCGGCAGTGGTCACGGGCTTAACTTTATTAAACAGGTGGTTGAGATGCATGGTGGTGTAGTGGGTTATGAACCGACCCTGGAAGGCAATAATTTTTATTTTATTCTCCCTCTGCCTGATGGCTCCTCTTCCTGATTTTGAGGAGATGGAATGGTCCGGTTCGATTGCAGAATCTGTCCGGTCCGGTCATTTCTGCTCTTTACCCTGCGGTGATGTGGTAAGGTTTATGGTACCCCATTCATTTCTTCAGAATCGCTTCCGACATTTTTGATGCCGGCAGTTTTTATATTATGATGCTGTGGTTGTTGATGGAGCACAGCGTTGATATTTTTATTGTCCGGCCCAGCCCTGCGTTTATTCACTGATTTCGGCTCGTAATTCAATCACACGGTTTCAACTACAGGAATTACAGGATGATTGCTAAAATAAAAGTCCTTCTGGAGATGATAAAGTTTAAGCATACTGTCTTTGCCCTGCCCTTTATGCTGATCGGGGCTTTTTTGGCCCGAGGCGGTGTGCCGGGAGTGGAAGTCCTTTTCTGGGTTGTTCTTGCCATGGCCGGGGCAAGAACTTGTGCCATGGGGTTTAACCGTATCATTGATGCTGACTTTGACGCTCGCAATCCCAGAACCGCTGGCCGGGCTATTCCCGCCGGACAGGTTAGAAAGGGGGAGGCTTGGGCAATGGTAATAATTTCCGGGTTGATGTTCTTCTGGGCCTGTTATCAGCTAAATATCCTGACCTTTATGCTATCGCCGCTTTTTTTAGGGATCTGTCTGTTATATTCCTTTACCAAGCGTTTCACCTGGCTTTGCCATCTCGTACTTGGCCTATCTCTGGCCTGTTCTCCGTTGGGGGGCTTTATTGCAGTAAAAGGGGCGGTGACCGGATTTCCCTGGGTGCTTCCCTTAGGGGTGCTGTTCTGGGTGGCCGGGTTTGATACGGTATATGCCTGCCTTGATGCCGATTTCGACCGGAAAATGGGGTTATACTCCCTGCCCGCCAGGGTGGGTAGGGCAAACAGCTTCAGGATTGCTGCCTGTTTCCATCTGGCTGCCTTTGTCCTTTTTTTTCTGACCGGTATTTTTTCCGGGCTGAACTTTGTCTACTATATCGGTATAGGGATTACCGGCGGGGCTCTGATATATCAGCATCTGATTGTTAAACCAACCGATTTCTCCAGATTAGGGATGAGTTTTTTCACAATGAACGGGGCGATCAGCCTGACTCTTTTCGTTTCCACCTGGCTGGCTCTGGTAACTGTCTGATATTGGCTTTTATTTCCGGCTTCAGGTAAAGGAAAATACTTTTCGTCGGCTCATTCCTGGAGTTTTCACCCAGCTCCAAAAGGCGATACACCGACGCCATCTTGTGAAGGAGCTGAAATATCCAGCCTCTCACTACATTACCGGTATCCGCAACATCTTTCGACTTCAAAGATTATCAATTCCGGAGAATTGAGTTGCCAATGTTTTATTCAGTAAACATAGGGTTATTGTATAGCAACTTTACTATAATAAAAAAAATATATATGTTAGGTTGATTTTTAATTTAATGAAAAAAAAGATAATGCTGATTATATCTAATTGATATTGCATTATATATTTTATAGAGTATTTACATGACATTTCAGATCCCCGGATTCAGGGTGATTATGGCTCAGTGAGGAGTTTATCATGGCAGATATGAAATTAGACAGGCTCAACAGCTTTCAGGAATATCCCGGTCCTCTGGTTACTGTGATTATGGATGGGATCGGCTTGGGTCCAAGAGACGATAGTGACGGAGTATATAAGGCATATACTCCTGTACTTGATGAACTGTTGAAAGAGAGAGTCTCAACACGGCTCAAGGCTCATGGCCAGGCTGTGGGTCTTGCTTCTGACGATGATATGGGTAATTCCGAGGTAGGGCATAATGCCCTGGGAGCCGGCCGGATTTATTCCCAGGGAGCCAGGCTGGTAAGTGAAGCGATTGAGTCCGGGGCCATCTTTGAAAGCAAGGCCTGGCAAAAGATCCGTTCTTTTGTGGAAGATGGGGCTACGGTGCATTTAATAGGCCTGGTTTCCGACGGCAATGTTCACAGCCACACAGATCATTTGTACGCTATTCTGGATCAGGCTGCTGCTGAGGGCATGAAGAAGGTAAGAATACATGGTTTGCTGGACGGCCGTGATGTGAGAGAGAGGAGTGCTTTAAGCTATTTTGAGCCCCTGGAACAGAAGCTCAGGGAGCTTTCCACCGAGGGCAGGGATTACCGGATTGCCTCAGGGGGAGGTAGGATGGTGGTCACCATGGATCGCTATAATGCGGACTGGTCTGTTGTGGAAAGAGGATGGAAGGCTCATGTTCTGGGGGAAGGGCGTTATTTCTCTTCAGCCAGCGAGGCAATATCTACTTATTATCAGGAGGACAGTGAGCTTACCGATCAATATGTAGACAGTTTCGTCATTACCGAAGATGGTAAGCCAGTGGGTACCATAGAGGATGGGGATGTGGTTATCTGTTTCAATTTCCGGGGAGACCGGGCCATTGAAATTTCAAAGACCTTTGAGGAAGATGATTTTAACGAGTTTGACCGTAAGAGATTCCCCCGGGTATTTTATGCCGGTATGATGGAATATGACGGTGACGCTCATATCCCGGCCAATTACCTGGTTGAACCGCCGACTATTCAGCGGACTCTGGGTGAATACCTCTGTGCCTCCGGGGTGAGTTCTTTTGCCATATCAGAGACCCAGAAATTCGGTCATGTTACCTATTTTTGGAACGGCAACAAGTCCGGCTATATAGATAAGTCTCTGGAAAAATATGTGGAGATTCCATCTGACAGGGTTGCCTTTGACCTGCGTCCCTGGATGAAGTCGGCGGAAATCAGTGATGCTGTGATTGAAGCCATAAACAGCGGTGATTATGATTTTATCCGCCTTAACTTGGCCAACGGTGATATGGTTGGACATACCGGGATGGAAGCCTCGATCCGTATTGCTGTGGAATCAGTGGATCTGGCCTTGAAGAGGATTTTAAATGCTCTCAGAAAGGTCCGCGGAGTGGCCCTGATTACTGCTGATCACGGTAATGCCGAATGCATGTGGACTGAAAAGAACGGCCGGAAAAGTACCATGGTTGCCCATACCACTAATCCGGTCCCTTTGATTATCAAGGACTATTCCGGAATAGACGGTTTTTCCCTGGCCAAGGTGGAGAATCCGGGCTTGACCAATATTGCCGCCACTATCTGTAATCTCCTTGGTTTTGCAGCCCCGGAAGATTATGATCCTTCTCTGATTGTGCCGGAAAGGAAGTAGGGGATACGATACCGGTCCTGCGGTTGATTTGGAGAGTGACAGAGTTCTTAAAACCGCCGGAACCCGCATCCGACCGCAAAAAATTGCAGGAACTGCCGGTATTGTTTGATAGGTGAGTGTCCCGGCAATTGATTTAGAGCTGACGTCTTAAAGCCGAATGATATAGTGGATATTATGAAAAAGACAGCGGAGAAAAAAGAATTGTTTGGTAAAGAAGGTATGGTCCTTCTTGACACTATAAGGCGTCTGACTCGTCGTAATGCCAAGGACCGATTGCTGCGTATCATTAACAAGACCCACCCCGCCGATCTGGCCTGGGTATTCAGGCACCTTACCCCTGAGGAACGCAGCAGGGTTTTCTCCTGTATGCTCCGGAAAGACAGAATAGGTCCATTCCTCACTGAACTGGATCAGTCTATCATGGTGGAATTGGTAAGTGATCTTTCTCCGGAGTTTATGGTGGAAGTTCTCAAAAATATGCCTTCTGATGATGCAGCAGACCTGTTGGAAGCCCTGCCCGAGGAAATGGCCAATAAGATAAAGGAGATGATGGCCAGTGAGGACAGGGAGGAGGTGGATGAGCTGCTGCAGTATGACCCTGACAGCGCCGGAGGGCTGATGTCTCCGGATTTTCTGGCCCTGGACGAGGAACTCACTGTAGGCGATGCCATAACCACCATTCAGGCCTTAAGCGAAGAAAAAGATCTGTCTTTCTATCTTTATGTAACCCGGGGCATAGAAGGACTTCTTACCGGGGTCCTCTCTCTTCGAGAGCTTTTGCTTTATCCTGCCGATCGCAAGCTTAAGGATATTATGAATCCCCGGGTCATAGCGGTCTCTGCCGACACCGATCAGGAGGAGGTAGCCCATCTCGTTTCCCGTTACAACATCCTGGCGGTCCCGGTTATAGATTCCGATAATAAACTGATAGGTATTATCACAGTCGATGATGTGATTGATGTTATCAGGGAAGAGGCTACGGAGGATTTCCTGCAGATGGCAGGTGCCGGTAAGGATCAGGAGATTCTGCTTAAGTCTACTATAGATAATGCCTTAACCCGCGCTCCCTGGCTTTTTGCCAGCTGGATCGGGGGAATTATGGCCGCTATGGTAATTTCTTTTTTTGAAGAGGAACTACAGCAGGTTCTGGCTCTGGCCGCCTTTATCCCTATTGTTATGGGGATGGGGGGTAATATAGGAACCCAGTCCAGTACCATCGTGGTCAGGGGCATCGCCACTGGCCGGGTCAACATGCATGAACTGTGGAAAATCGTCTTTAAGGAAACCAGGGTAGGCTTTTTACTGGGCTGTTTTTATGGCTTGATCCTGGGAATAGTTGCCTATTTCACCTATGGCGATCCTGTTGAACTGGGTCTGGTAGTTGGTTTCTCCATCCTGTTTGCCATGATCCTGGCAGCCACTGTCGGTACCATTGTTCCCCTTGTGCTGAAAAAATTGAACATTGATGCCGCAGTTGCCACCGGACCTTTTGTCACTACTTCCATTGATATTCTGGGTGTAGTTGCTTATTTTCTTATTGCCAAGCTTTTCCTGGGGTTATCCTAATTTGCCGGTATGTTGTTTTTAGCAATTCGGCTGGGTGATAGCCGCTGACCTCTGATAGGAAATATAGTTAACAGATTTGAACCATGAATTTGGAATTTATTTATGTATTTTTTCAATAAGAAAAACACCTCTTTTTTGTTTATTGTGCTTCTTGTCCTGGCCGGTATATGGCTTATTCTCGGCCGCCCCCAGCAGGTCAGCCACGATCCGGAAGTTAAGCCCGGGGTGATAGAGGCCCGCGGTGATCTGGCGGCTGATGAAAAGGGGACCATCAAGATATTCCGGTCGGTTTCGCCTTCAGTGGTCTATATAACCAGCATAGAACTGCGGCGCGGTCTTTTCAGCCTTAATGTCCAGGAAATACCCCAGGGGACGGGATCCGGTTTTATCTGGGATGATGAGGGGAGAATTGTCACCAATTATCATGTTATCAAGAACTCTAACAAAGTCCGGGTGACCCTGGCGGATAATAGTACCTGGAAGGCTTCTTTGGTAGGAGCGACGCCTGAAAAGGATATTGCGGTCCTGCAGATTGATGCACCGGCCGACAAACTAACCCCTATTACCCTGGGAGAATCCTCCAATCTGATTGTCGGCCAGAAGGTGTTTGCCATCGGTAATCCTTTTGGACTTGATCATACTTTGACCAGTGGCATAGTAAGCGCTCTGGACCGGGAAATAAAGTCCGCCAACGGCGTAACCATTCAAGGAGTCATTCAGACCGACGCCGCCATCAATCCGGGGAATTCCGGGGGGCCTCTGCTGGACAGCGCCGGGCGGATGATAGGCATAAATACCGCCATTTACAGCCCCTCCGGTACCTATGCCGGTATAGGTTTTGCTGTGCCGGTGGATGAGGTGAATCGGGTGGTAACTCAGCTCATAAAACACGGCCACCTTATCCGGGCCGGTCTCGGGGTGTCCATAGCTAATGACCGCCTGGCCTCGCGCCTGGGGATAAAAGGGGCTTTGATTGTCAAGGTGGAGCCGGACGGTCCGGCAGAAGAGGCAGGACTGAGGGGGATCCGCCGTTTCCGTGACGACCTGGTTTTAGGCGATGTTATTGTCAGCATAGACGGGATCTCTGTTAATGATTATGATGATCTCTACCAGGTTCTGGATCAACATAAACCGGGAGATAAGGTTACCCTCAAGATTGTTCGTGAAGGTCAGGAATTCAAAGTTGAGGTTGAGCTTCAACAGGTAGGTGGTTCGGAATAATGGTTTTAGTTTGGGAGACAGGAGCCGGTATTTATACCTGATAAGCATAGCGTTTCCCGGTATTCGGATTCCAACTGTCTTTCGGTCCTTAACGGAAGAGCGGAAATACCACATTAAGAATTTAAACTATCGAAGTCCGGGGTGAGAATTAAGAAATGAAGAATTGGTGGATAAAAGGATTAAGAAGTCTTATCTCCTTTGATAATGGTAAGCGTCTTGATCTTTTTGTCGTTTTTCCCGCTTTCAGGCGTTTTTTAGCAGCCAGACATCATTTTGCCCAATTCAGGACGGTAAGTGATATAATTTTTGTTGTAATCCTGGTATTCGGCCTGTTCGGTCCCCAGGATCCGGATAAAAATTTTGTTACCTTTCTCACCTGGGGAATACTGTGGCCCATCGTTGTCCTTTCCTGGTTTTTTACCGGCCGAATGTGGTGCGGTCTTTGTCCCTTCCCCGGACTTGGTGTCTTTCTCCAGAAAAAAGGCTGGACTCTGAAAAGGGAAAGACCGGAGTTCATGCATAAGTATAGTGTATATTTCTCCGTTTTCCTGCTCGCCTTTATTATCTGGGTGGAAATTGTCGCGGATCTGGCCCACTGGCCGGCTGGTACGGCTTGGCTTCTTTTTTCCATCATGGTGGGGGCGACTATAATGGCGATGATTTTTCCCGGCCAGGCCTGGTGCCGTCACATCTGCCCTCTGGGAAGGATATCCGGTGCTGCAGCGACCCTTGCCATAACCGAATTCAGAGCTGATCATGATAAGTGCCGGGGCTGCACGACTTTTGCCTGTAAAAAGGGAACTGATGATAAAAACGGATGTCCGGTTTACCTGGGGGCCTTTTCAGTAAGAAACAATCTGCACTGTCTGATCTGTGGTCACTGTATCCCCCTGTGCCATAGAAAATCCCCCCAGTTTCTGGTCAGAAATCCCTACAATGAGCTGATCCAGAACCGGGGGCGTTATATTACCTGCACCTTCACTGTGCCTTTTCTGCTGGGCACCCAATTGGCCAGGTTTCTCAGGGAGAAGCCTGTCTACGGCAAGGTCCAGGAGATGTTTTCTATTTCAGATCCCCTCCTTTTCAGTGTCCTGCTTGGTATCTGTATTGGTATCGTCCTGCTGATTATTCATCTTGGCACCAAGACCCTGACCACTTCGGGTGACGACCATTATTTCGGTAGCCGCTCGCCTATGGTACCAATTTTGATTCCCATGGCCTTTACAGGAGAACTTGCTTACCGGATGGGTCATTTTGCCGAAGGTATAGGCGACTTTTTACCCACTATCGGCAGACAGTTCGATTTATCTTTCTTAAAGGTTCTGTCTTTTAATATTCCGTCTACCCCGGTGGATGTGCTCTCCGGTTTTTTGTTGATGAATGCCGCTATAGCCGGGGGCTATGTGTTATGGCGTTATGCTCTGGGAGAATTTGAAGGCTATCTTACCTTGAAGGATTTTCTTTTTCTTCACTTGCTGCTTCTGCTGCTCTTGTTTGCTTTCCTCGCCACTATCTTTTAGGGGCTGGATAGTCTTCAGACGGGGTCGCCTTGATAAAAGATTATAAGTGCAGAGTTACCGGCTTGACAGGCCGATCTCGGACAGCAGTGCGCGGGCGGTGGTGAAAAGATGGTCCCGATCCACCTCGTTTCTGCCTTCCACGTAAAACCTGATTTTCGGCTCCGTGCCTGAGGCCCTGATCATTAACCAGCTGGCGTCCTCAAATATAAACTTATAACCGTCTATGCTGATCAGCTCCTGGATCGTCTTTTCTTTATCGCCTACAGTTAGGCGGTCACCGGCTGAGTAGTTGCCCAGCGCAGCCAGGGTCTCCTGAAGCTCTTCCCCCTGTTGGTCAACGATAATACCGTCCTTGTCCGGAAAGAAGAAACCGTATTGCTGTTGAAGTTCCTCAAGGTATTGGCTTAGGCTTTTCCCGAGCCTCAGAGTCATATCCAGGGCCAGGATGATACCGATATAGGCGTCCTTTTCCGGGGTATGACCAATGGTGCTTATCCCGTCCGATTCTTCAAAACAGACCAGAGCCCGGCCTATAACCGGTTTGAATTCTTTGAAGCCCACTTTGGGTTCAAAAACCTCTTCTTCAAAGGCCCGGGCTATGCTGTTCGCGAAATTGCTGGTGGCCACAGTTTTGGCCACTAAGCCCTTTTTGCCTTTTATTTCATGTAGATAATGATAAGCCATGGCCCCGAAGTAATTCATGTTGATATCGACTCTGCCATCAGTGAAGCGGATCCGGTCACCATCGGGATCCATGACTATTCCCAGCTTTAACGGTTCTGGCCGCTTGCTTAAGACCTCTTTTACTTTCTCCATATTGGCCGGGGACGGTTCAGGGGCGATACCGCCGAAAGTGGGATCGTCTGTGTCCCTTAAAAATATCAGCCTGTCTGAGTCGCTGTTTTTGAAAAAGTCCTGCAAATGCACCCGGGTAGCCCCGTGCATGGCGTCCAGAACCAAGACAATGTCGTTTTGAAGCTTGAAAGAGTCAATAATGTCGTCATAGTCCAGGCCATGGACCTCTTTGTTTTTCCTGACCAGATTTTTCCAGGCCTCCAGGGAGTTATTATCTCTTATCAGTTCGGGGCGGGGGGTAAGGGGGAGGTCTTGACCACTGTTGACAATCTCCCGGGCCAATCCCGTTATCTTGTCTGTGATCAGGGAGGAGGCGGGACCGGCGTCAGGACCGTTGAACTTGTATCCCCCATATTCAAGGGGATTATGGCTGGGGGTCAAATTAATGGAGAAGGCGGCATTCAGTTCAAGAACTGCAGCGGAAATAGCACCGGTGGTGGTTTCTCCGGCCTTATGCACTGTGAAGCCGTAGTGAGTAAGAACATCTGTTACTCTCTGGCTCAGAAGGTCACCTCCGAACCGATTGTCATGACCCACTACGCAACCGCGCTCCTTGAATTCCTGCAGGGAAGAAATCCCCAAAACCGAGCGCAACTCGTCATCCGGACCGAGACCTTCGTACATCTTGACAATAGCCTCGGTTACCCTGGCTACCGAGCTGCAGAATATGTCTTTGCCCAGTATGCCTCGCCAGCCTGAGGTCCCGAATTTGATATTATTTACAGGGGGTCTGTTATTGTTTTTTATTTCGTCCTTTACCAGTTCATATATCTTGTTGATTTCGTTTTCCAGAATCTTATATTCCGGGGTGTCATACCGGTGGTTTCCCCGTTCCTGGACCAGAGATCTTATTATCTGAAAATAGTCGTTTTCGGCATGGTTGCCAGTGGAGATATTCCGGTAAAGGGAAGAGATGTCAGGCATACTCATGGGGTTTCTCCTGCTGTTGAAACAAGTTTGTCGAGTTTTGTTTATTTTATCTAACTTATAGATTATCTTACACAATATAATTATTTTTTTAAACAGTCGTAAATCTCTTTGTCTTTAAGGTCCTTAGTTATTACAGAAAGCCTGTATTATGAACTTGCTCTCTTGCTAACTGATTGATATGTTAGTTGTAAGTCTATCCCTTACATTTCTGTCCCGTCTTTTGATATGCAAGTCGAATGGGGCCGCTTTGTGGATTACCTCGCCTATCTTATTGACCAAATTAGTAAGATTGGTTATAGAAGGGTAGTAAATTTACATTGGATAATGTTTATGTTTTTGTACTTTTTTACTCGCTGTTATGGTCCCTTGCTCATGGCAATGCCGGCTTGAATAAAAGGGGCCTTCCTGATTCGGATTTTGCAGATTTACTTAGCCCAAGAAATTAATGAGTAAGGAGATAAATAATGCCTGAAGAAAAACACAAAGAAGCCTTTATACTATGGTTTGATGAGATTGGAATTGGGGATGTGGCCCTGGTGGGCGGAAAAAACGCTTCACTCGGTGAAATGCACCAGAAGCTGACTGAAAAGGGTGTGGCCGTTCCCGACGGCTTCGCCATTACCGCTTATGCCTATCGTTATCTCCTGAAGAAGGCCGGAATTGAGGAGGAGATAAGGCAAGTCCTTTCTGATCTTGATACAAGCGATATGCAGAATCTGTCAGAGAGGGGA
Source organism: Desulfurivibrionaceae bacterium (assembly GCA_046537975.1). GTDB lineage: Bacteria > Desulfobacterota > Desulfobulbia > Desulfobulbales > SURF-16 > JAWLDV01. Next base: position 5,015 of record JBKHJR010000033.1, on the reverse strand, counting down.
GAGAAGGTCAGGAATATTATCAGGCATGCCAAATTCCCTGATGAACTCCGGCAGGCGATTATTGAAGCCTATCGCAAGTTAGAAGGGGAATATAATGAAAATGTTGATGTGGCAGTCCGTTCCTCCGCCACCGCCGAAGACCTGCCGGATGCCTCATTTGCCGGTCAGCAGGAGACCTATCTGAACGTTCACGGACCGGAAAACCTTATCGAAAATTGCCGTAAGTGCTTTGCCTCCCTTTTTACCAACCGGGCCATATCCTATCGCCATGACAAAGGCTTCGGCCAGTTTGATGTTTATCTCTCCATCACGGTTCAGAAGATGGCCCGCAGTGATTCGGCCTCCTCAGGTGTAATATTCTCCATTGATACGGAGAGTGGTTTTCAGGATGCTGTCTTTATTACTGCATCCTGGGGGCTTGGGGAGAATGTGGTTCAGGGGGCTGTGAATCCCGATGAGTACTATGTCTTTAAACCGACGCTCAAGGAAGGTAAACGGCCTATTGTCAGTAAAAGGGTCGGTAGTAAAGAGATCAAAATGATCTACATTGATGACCCGGATTCAGAAGATTATGTGGAAAATGTTGAAACTACCCCTGAGGAGCGGGGGAAGTATGTACTCACTAATGATGATATCCTCAAGCTGGCGGAATGGGCCTGCATAATTGAGGATCATTACGGCAAGGCCATGGATATAGAATGGGCCAAGGACGGTGACGGTGTAAATATAGGGACTGGACGCCTTTTTATTGTCCAGGCCCGGCCGGAAACCGTCCACTCCCAGGTGGATCAGAAAACCCTGAAGACCTACAAGCTCAAAGAGAGTGGCAATGTGGTGATAGAAGGCCAGGCAGTGGGCAACAGAATAGGTAGCGGCAAGGTTAATGTCATTAATGAGGTCAAGGACATTGCCGACTTCCAGAAAGGTCAAGTCCTGGTTACAGATATGACTGATCCGGACTGGGAACCAATAATGAAGATAGCCGGGGCGATCGTCACCAACCGGGGCGGTCGTACCTGTCATGCTGCTATCATCTCCCGCGAGCTGGGGATCCCCTGTGTTATCGGTACTGTTAACGGGACTGAAGTCATCAAAAGCGGACAGGAAGTCACTGTCTCCTGCTCCGAAGGAGAGACAGGTTATATTTATGAAGGTCTCTTGGATTATGAGATTGAGAGTCTGGATCTGGACTCCCTGCCTGATACCAAAACCAAAATAATGATGAATGTGGGGATACCGGAAAAGGCCTTTGTTGAGGGACAGATTCCCAATGACGGCGTGGGCTTGGCTCGGGAGGAATTCATCATTAACTCCCATATCAGTATTCACCCCATGGCCCTTTATTACTTTGAGGACCTGAAAAAAAAGGCGGAAAACGACAGCCGGATAGCCGAAGTGGTAAGTAAGATTGAGGCCAAGACCACCGCTTATCCGGATGACAAGAAAGAGTTCTTTATTGAGACCCTTGCCGAAGGGGTGGCCCGAATCGCTGCCGGTTTCTACCCCAAGGACGTTATTGTCCGCCTCTCTGATTTCAAGAGTAACGAGTATGCCAATCTCATCGGCGGTTATCTCTATGAACCTCAGGAAAGCAACCCCATGATCGGCTGGCGGGGAGCATCCCGTTATTATGATCCCAAATACCGCCCGGCGTTTGAACTGGAGTGTAAGGCCCTGAAAAAAGCCAGGGATGAGATGGGCATGTCCAACATCAAGTTAATGGTGCCTTTCTGCCGGACCCCTGAGGAAGGTCAGCGAGTAATAGAGGTCATGAGAGACTGCGGTCTGGTGCAGGGTGAGAACGGCCTGGAACTATACGTGATGTGCGAGATCCCCAGCAATGTGGTGGCAGCTGATGGCTTTGCCGATATTTTCGACGGTTTTTCTATAGGTTCTAATGACTTGACCCAGCTGACTCTCGGTCTGGACCGGGATTCCGATCTGGTGGCTCATATCTTCGATGAACGTAATGAAGCGGTGAAGACCATGGTTAAAATGGTTATTGATACTGCTAAACGGCGGGGCAGGAAAATCGGGATCTGTGGTCAGGCTCCCAGTGATTTCCCGGAATTTGCCACCTTCCTGGTTGAGTGCGGTATCGATTCCATGAGTCTTATTCCGGATACGGTCATTAAGACCAGACTGGCAGTTGCCGAGAAAGAAAAAGAGATTAAGAGATAGTTAAAAAAGATAAGCCGGCAGTGGGAAGAGAAGACACAGCATCTCCCACTGCCGGCTTGTAATTTATTCCTGCTTTAAAATCACCAATCAAATCAGGCTAAAGCTTTTCCTTGGCCTTACTTGCTTCCTCACTGTTCGGGTATTCTCTTACCACCTTGCGGTAGACTATGTCAGCCGTCTTCTTGTCCCCCATCTTTTCAAAGGCTGAAGCCTGGTTGTAAAGGGCATGGGGAACCTTCTTATGCCCGGAATGATCTGATATCACCTGCTGATATTCCAGGATGGCCAGCGAGTAGTTTTCAAGATTGAAGAGACAGTCAGCAACCATGAAGCGGGCCTTGATCCCAATGTCTTCACTGCCGTACTCTTTTCTTAAATCACTGAAAATTTCCTTTGCTTCTCTGTAATTGGCGGCCTCGAATTCGGAGATGCCCTGCTCATACTTCAGCTGTCCGCTGTCCTTTTTCTCTTCCTTCTCCGGTTCAGTGGATGTGATGTCCTCTTGTTTCGGTTCAGCATCTCTGCTTTTTTGGGACGTTTCTTTTTCAGCAGTCACTTCCTTTTTCATTTTTTCTGGTTTAATGAGGGCGATTGTGCTGCTTGATTCATCCTTTGAATTTTCTGTCTGCTCCCTTTTAGCCCGGGCAGACTCTGCCGCTCTTCTGGCTTTAGCAGCTTTTTCTTCCATCCTTGCCTTCTTTATTTCTTTAATACTTTGGTCCAGAGAAGTTATGTCATTATTCAGGGTCTCGATTCCGCTTTGCTGAGTAGCTAACTTTTTGTCAAGCTTGTCGATCTCCTCTTTCAAAGAAGATGTTTCGGCTGAAAAATTCTCGTCCAGGGACGTTGTCCTGTCTTCTATTTGATCCAGTCGCTCATTCAAATTTTCCTTTATTCTGATAAGTTCAGCGTTAAGGCTCCGATAACGGTGTCTTGATTCCTCCAACTGGCCTTTGGTCTGGAGCAATGTGGTCTCCATCTCGTCCAAAGTATTGCCGAGCCCCGCCTGGTTTTTCTGAACCGAATTGACAGATTCACCGATTTTACCGTTAATTTTTTCTATTGATTTTTTAAGTTCAATAATTTGGCTGTCCTGGGCACGCCTTTCCAGATTTGCCCTGCGCATGTCCTGCTGGGTGGCACAGCCGCCTAATATGAATATGCCCGCAAAAGTCACCGGAATTATCCGTAATAGCATGGTGTTCTTGTTCATGGTCTTTGTCCCTTATATCTTTTTTTTACTCAGATTAATAGCTGTTCCAGAACCTACTCTTTTGTTTTTCCTTTTATATATTCCTAATATCTCAGACCCCAGTGCGGAGAAGATTGATTCCCGTCCATTAGAAAAAGGGGTCTCGGCCACCTGCCGTTACTGGACATGACCACCAGCTTGGATGATTCATTACTTTTTCTGCTGAAGATAAGATGTCTGCTGTCAGGGGACCAGTTGGGCGATTCATGATCATAGGAGGAATCGGTGAGTTGGACAGGATCACCTCCTTCCGCTCTTATTTTGTAGATCTGGTGATAGTCGTTTTCTCTGCCTGTATAGGCAATCCATTCGCCGTCAGGAGACCAGGAAGGTGTGGTGTTCTCCGAGCCGCTAAAAGTCAGACGTTCAGTGGTCTTGGTCTTCATGTCCATTATATAAAGCTGAGGAGTACCGCTCCGGTCTGAGACAAAGACTATTTTCCGGCCATCCGGGGAGAAGTCCGGAGAAACGTTGATACCGGAATTCTTGGTAAGACGCTTGATTATAGAGCCGTTGGGTTTTATCAGATAAAGATCGGGATTGCCGTCTTTGCTCAAAGTAGCGACCAGTCTCTTGCTGTCAGGTGTCCAGGATGGCGCCATATTTATTCCCTGACGTCTGGAAATAGCCCTGGTTATCCTGGACTGGTTAAGATCTGTAAGATAGAGGTTGGCGTTGCCTCGATGATAGGAAGTATAGACCAGCTTGCTGCCGTCCGGGGAGAGGCGGGGAAAAATAGCTAAGACTTTGTGTCCGGTTACTTTGCGGTTGTTGTCCCCCAGGATATCAGACAGATATATTTCCTTGCTGCCGCTGCTGTCAGAGACAAAGGCGATTTTGGAGGTGCTCACCCCCGGTTGTCCGGTAAGCTTCTCCACCAGTCTGTCACTGTATCTTAACAGGAATCTTTTTTGCAGCTCTTTTTCTCCCTCGTATCTCAGGCCTAAAGCCGTACGGTTGCCGCCGGCTTCAATAAGTTTTATTTCCAGGACAAGATCCCGGTCTGTCAGTTCGTATTGGCCTTTTACCTTGTAGTCTACTCCCAGGGAACTTAGTTTCTGGTCTGATTCAACTTCCTTATCGGAAAGGGCAAGGGTTTTTATAAAACCATGGAATTCTATGGCCCGGGATAAAATGTCAGCCATTTCCCGTCCCATTCTGCTCTCAGTCCCGGGTTGATTTTTATTCTGGAAGGCGGGAACCGCTATAGTGAGTTTGCGGAGCTTTGCCCCGGTAATATCAAGATATATTTTATCATCAGCCTGAGTGACATGGGCTGATAAGGTAATTGCCAAACTAATAAGTAAAATCAGTAGATTTTTAACCATGGTCTGTTAAGTTATTTGAGTCCTTCGGGATGGAAAATTAGGCCGATTTCTATCTGTTCTTTCTCCAAAGTATCAGGGAAAGGGGGCAGCGGTGAAGACTTTTCAAGGGTCTTTTCCACAAAACGATCAAAATAGATGTTGCTGGAGCGCCTTTCAAATTCACTCCTGATTACTCTGCCTTCCCGACTAATAGTTATGGATAGTACCGCCTCCAGGTCCTTCTGCCAGTCGGTAACTTCCGGGAGAATCCAGTT